>NZ_JBFBHW010000022.1:0-139278 GCF_040685395.1 Kitasatospora sp. NPDC088779
TGACTTTTGGCACGCTGTTGAGTTCTCAAGGAACGGACACTTCCTTCGGACCGCCTTCCAGCGGGCCCTCCGGGCGCTTCGTTCTTTCGTGTTTCAAGCTTATCAGATGTTTTCCGCTCCGTTTTCCGGAGTTTCATTCATCGGAATTCGCTTTCCGCTTGCCCCCGCTCTCTCGCGGCGACTCCGGAACTGTACGGGGACAGGACCGCCACATGCAAATCGCCCCCGCCCGGGGTCCCGGGCAGGGGCGATCAGTGCGACGCGGACCAGGTCAGCGGACCTCGGTGATCTCCGGACCGCGGGCGAACGGGTCGAGGGCCGCGCTGCCGAAACGGTTGTCGCCCTCGCCGGCCGCCGCAGCCGTACCGCCGCCGTCGGCGACCATCTGGGCGTCCTCGGGGAGCTTCAGCACGATCGGGTCGCGGGGCGCCATCGGGCTCTCGCCCCGGACGACGACCGTCTGCTGGAAGACCTGTTCCAGGATCCCGGCCATTTCCGGCTGCACGGCGGCCTGGCCCGAGATCACACCCCGCAGGAACCAGCGCGGGCCGTCGCAACCGACGAAGCGCACCAGCTGTACGCCCTGGGTGCCGTCCGGCAGCTGCACCGGGACCTGCGCACGGAGGTGCCAGCCGAGCGGGCCCTCCTCCTCCTCGATGAGGCCGCCCTGCGCGGTGATGCCGTTGGCGATCTCCTCCCGGACCTCCCCCCAGATGCCCTCCGACTTGGGAGCGGCGAAGGCCTGCAGCTGGATGGCGCTGTTGCCGAGGACGAGGGTCGCGGCGACGATCGCGTCACCGGCGACCTCCACCCGCAGCTCCATGCCCTCGACGCCGGGGACCAGCAGACCCCCGAGGTCCACTCGCCCCTCCTCGGGGTTCTCCAGCTCGGAGTGGTCCCACGGACCGTCCGGCCGCGGGGCCGGCGGCAGGCCGACCTTGTCGGACGGGTCCAGCTCGGTCACGTTCTCGCTCTCGGCGGAACCTTCGACGTCATCGGCCGTCTCGTCGGCGCTGATGGCGTCGTCGGCGAGCTGCTCGACAGCGTCCTCGCTCTTCTGGCGACGACGGAACACGGTCACTGTCCTTCCCGGTCCAAGACCGATGCGAATACCTGCTCGGCTTCCTGCGAGGCCGCGGGAATGCTAGACCGCGGCGTGGCCGCCGGTCGACCCGAACCCGCCCTCGGCACGTGCCGACCCAGGCAGCTCGGCCACCTCGTGGAAGCGGGCCTTCTCGACCTGCTGGATCACCAGCTGGGCGATCCGGTCCCCTCGGCGGAAGCTGACCCCCTCGCGCGGGTCCAGATTGACGACGATCACCTTGATCTCTCCACGGTACCCGGCATCGACCGTCCCCGGGGCGTTCACGAGAGCAACTCCGCAACGAGCTGCCAGCCCGGACCGGGGGTGGACGAAGGCCGCGTAGCCGTCCGGGAGGGCGATCGCGATGCCGGTGGGCAGGACGGCCCGCTCACCGGGGGCCAGCTCGGCGTCCACGGTGGTGCGCAGATCGGCTCCCGCGTCGCCGGGCTGCGCGTAGGCGGGCAGCGGCAACTCGGGGTCGGTGCGCCTGATCAGGACGTCCAGCGGCGGGCGGGGGGTGTTGCTCAAGGGTTCACCTCAAAGGCTCGTGCGCGCTTCATCAGATCCGGGTCGTCGAGGACCTTCTCGATGTCCTCGGGACGACCGTGCGTGGTGAAGTGTTCCAGCTTCACCTGGATGAAGAGCGCCTGCGCACGCACCGCGACCGGTCCGTCGGGGCCGCCGATGCGCGCCTCGGCGGCGCTGTAGATCTTGCGGCCGTGGACGCCGGTGACCCAGGCGCGCAGGTGCAGCACCGAGTCGACCGGGACGGGGCAGAGGAAGTCGGTCTCCAGCCGGCCGGTGACGGCGGGGGCGTGCAGCAGCCAGTTGAGCGTGCCGAGGGTCTCGTCCATGGCGGTGGTCAGCACTCCGCCGTGGGCCAGGCCCGGACCGCCCTGGTGGACGTCCCGGACGGCGAACTCGGCGGTGACGTCGAGTCCCTCGCCGGCGACCGCGTCGATCCGCAGCCCGCCGGGGTGTTGCGGTCCGCAGCCGAAGCAGTGCTCGTAGTGGGAGCCGAGCCGGGTGCCGGGGGCGGGCGCCTCGGGGGCGCGCGGCGGCAGTACGGCGTCCGGCGGCGGGGTGGTCGGGGACGGCGGCAGCGCGGCGGGCGCCGGCCGGTCGGCGGGGGCGGTGGGGGTGGTCGAACCGGTCACGGGGCCCCAGCCTACCCAGGGGTAGGCGCGCGGCCGGTGGGGGTGGCGTCCCGCTACCGGCGTCAGGGCGCCCACAATGGGGGCATGTACGACGAACGCCTCACGGTGCCGCGCTCCTGGTGGCTGCTCCCGGTCGCGACCGGGCTCACGCTCGCCCTGATCCTGCTGCGGGTCAGTGGTCTGGCCGCGCTGGTCGGGCTGGTGGTCGGCATCGCCGCCGGCGCGGTCGCGATCAGCAGCTACGGCTCGGTCCGGATCCGCGTGGTGCAGGGCTCGCTGGTGGCCGGGCCGGCCCGGATCCCGGTGGACGCCCTGGGCACCGCGCACCCGCTGAGCCCCGCCGAGGCGGTGGCCTGGCGCGGGCCGAAGGCCAACCCGCGCGCCTTCATGCTGCTGCGCAGCTACGTCCCGACGGCGCTGCGGATCGAGGTGACCGACCCGTCCGACCCGACGCCCTACCTCTACCTGTCGACCCGCTCGCCGATGAAGCTGGCGGAGGCGCTGGAGGAGGCCCGTCGCGGCGCCCGCACCTAGGGCCTGTCCGGCCGACCCTGCCGGGACAGCACCTGGCGGAGGGACCCGCGCACACCTGGGGCAGCCCCGGAACGCGCACAGGCCCGAAAAAACGGAGAGGGACGGTTCCGCTGATGCGGGACCGTCCCTACGACTTTGTGCCGGCCGACGTGCTCATGGCCGACCCCGTCCTCCCGGTGCCGTCCGTCAGGACGGCGACCGGACCTGCCGTCCGGCCCCGCTGCCCGGGGCCGGAAGGGGCGCTGTGCCGGCCCCGCGGAAGCCGCGGGTGCCGGGCCCTGTCCGCCGCGGTGCTCAGGCGCCGCAGTCCCGGCAGATCGGGTTGCCGTTCTTCTCGCTGTACAGCTGACTGCGGTGGTGCACCAGGAAGCAGCTCATGCAGGTGAACTCGTCGGCCTGCTTCGGCAGCACCCGGACCGCGAGCTCCTCGTTCGAGAGGTCCGCGCCCGGGAGCTCCATGCCCTCGGCCGCATCGAACTCGTCGACGTCGACAGAGCCGCCGCCCTTGTCGTTCCGCCGAGCCTTGAGTTCCTCGATGCTGTCTTCGTTGAGCTCGTCGTCGGTCTTGCGTGGGGTGTCGTAGTCCGTTGCCATTGTTCGCTCTCCCCCTCCGGGTTTGTGCGGTGTGTGCGGTATCTCCAGCGCACGTAACGCATGGGGGGTCGGTCTTGTGCCCGACCCGAGGCGGAGATTTTGCCTTACTTCAAGCCCTGTTACTCAATCGACACTCAGCCAGGGGTCCGTTGGGGTGATCCACCAGGCTGCGGGAGGCCTCACGCTGGGCCATCGCCAGCCTCCTCCAGCATCCGCTCAGCGGCCACTCACAGTGAGCACGGGCCGCACTGATGCTCGTCCGTTCCCTTGCCCACCTGGGGTGCCGGCCAATCATCCGGCCGGGTGCGGACCTGAAATCCGGTCACGGACTGCGATCGGCACCCCAGTTCGGGTGATCACTCTCCGAGGTCGGGTGAAGTCACGGAGCGACACGATGTGAGCTTGGTCACGTTCAGAATCTTCCAGGGCAAACCACGGAAAATCCACCCACTTCGGCTGCTCCGTCGAACACCCTAGTCGGTGCTCCGGCGCGCGGCCCGACGGGCCAGGATCGCGGCCTGGCGCTCCTCGAACTTGCGCGCCTGGCCGTCCAGCTCGTCCAGGAAGACGCCGAGCTCGTTCTGCGCCAGCAGGCCCTCCGGGCCGAGGCCGCCGATCTCCATCACGCGCAGGTGGCGCAGCACCGGCTGCAGCACGTCGTCGTGGTGGATGCGCAGGTTGTAGACCCCGCCGAGGGCGATCTGCGCGGCGGCCCGCTCGAAGCCGGGGATGCCGTGGCCGGGCATCCGGAAGTCGGTGACCACGTCGGCCACGGCCCGCATGGCCTGGTCGGGGGCGATCTCCAGGGCGGCCTTCAGCAGGTTCCGGTAGAAGACCATGTGGAGGTTCTCGTCGTTGGCGATCTTCGCCAGCAGTTGGTCGCAGAGCGGGTCGCCGGCGTACTTGCCGGTGTTGCGGTGCGAGATGCGGGTGGCGAGCTCCTGGAAGGCCACGTACGCGACCGACTGCAGCATGCTGTGCGCGTTGTCGGACTCGAAGCCCTCGGACATGTGGCTCATCCGGGCCCGCTCCAGCTCCACCGGGTCGACGGCCCGGGTGGCGAGCAGGAAGTCGCGAATCGCTATCCCGTGCCGGCCCTCCTCGGCGGTCCAGCGGTGCACCCAGGTGCCCCAGGCGCCCTCGCGGCCGAACATGCTGGCGATCTCGTGGTGGTAGCTGGGGAGGTTGTCCTCGGTCAGCAGGTTCACCACCAGCGACACCCGGCCGAGCGGCGTCACCTGGGACTGCTCGACGGCCCAGGCGTCGCCGCCCAGCACGCCGTCGAAGTCACGGCCCTGGCTCCACGGCACGAACTCGTGCGGCATCCACTCCTTGGCCACGGCGAGGTGGCGGTTGAGCTCCTTCTCCACGACCTCTTCGAGGGCCAGGATCAGCCGGGCGTCGGTCCAGCCGGTCGATCCGAGGGAGGCGCTGCTCTGCACAGGGGCGATGGTCACGGTCTTGCTCCTGGGGGACGGCACGCGCGGGACGGGCGCGTTGGGCGGGCACGTCTGCGACGCACTTACGGTTCCGTAGGTTACGACACCGTAAGTTGCCCGGGCGGGAAATGACAAGCCGCCCCCGCCAGGCCTTATGTCGTCTTGACGGGCCTGACGGGGCGGCGGTGAACGGTCGCTTACGGAGCGCGGCGGCGGGGAGGGCGCGGCGGGCCCGGGAGGGGCCCGGCGGGCGGGGTCAGGGGTTGGGGATCCGGACCCGCATGGTGAGGCCGCCACCGGAGCGCGCAGTGGCCTCGATGGTGCCACCGTGGGCGCGCACCACCGAGCGGACGATGGACAGGCCGAGCCCGACCCCCTTGTCGCTGCGGGTGCGGTCGGCGCCCTTGACCCGGCGGAACGGCTCGAAGATGTGCTCCAGCTCGTAGCCGGGCACCACCGGGCCGGTGTTGGACACCACCAGCTCGCCGCCGCCGGGCACCTCGGCGGTGGCCAGCTCGACCCAGCCGCCGGGGGTGTTGTACCGGACGGCGTTCTGCAGCAGGTTGAGCGCCAGTCGCTCCAGCAGCACGCCGTTGCCCGCGACCACGGCCGGAGCGAGCTTGGAGCGCAGCTCGACCTCGCGCCGGTCCGCCTCGGCCCTGGTCTGCTCCAGGGCTCGGGTGGCCACCTCGGAGAGCTCCACCGGGCGGCGGTCGGTCAGCTCGTTCTCGCTGCGGGCGAGCAGCAGCAGGCCCTCCACCAGCTGTTCGCTGCGCTCGTTGGTGGCCAGCAGGGTCTTGCCGAGCTGCTGGAGGTCGGGCGAGGCGGCCGGGTCGGAGAGCTGGACCTCCAGCAGGGTGCGGTTGATCGCCAGCGGGGTGCGCAGTTCGTGCGAGGCGTTGGCGACGAAGCGGCGCTGGGAGTCGAAGGACCGGTCCAACCGGTCCAGCATGTCGTCGAAGGTGTCGGCGAGTTCCTTGAGCTCGTCGTCCGGCCCGTCCAGCTCGATCCGCCGGTGCAGGTCGGAGGAGGCGACGTCGCGGGCGGTGCGGGTGATCCGGCCGAGCGGGCGCAGCACCCGGCCGGCCAGCGCGTAGCCGGCCGCGAAGGCGATCACGGCGAGGCAGACCAGCATCGTGAGCGACTTGCGCAGCAGGGTGTTGAGCGCCGAGTTGGAGCGCAGCAGGTAGTCGCCGGCCTGCTCCTGGTTGAACTGCGCGCTGTTCATCGGGACACCGTTGACCCGCAGGCTGCCGTCGAACTGGAACGTGCGCGGCGCCAGGTTGTTCACGGCGTCCTGGAAGAACACGTACATCAGCAGCAGCAGGACCACGCCGGCCATCAGGAACATGCCGCCGTAGAGCAGGGTGAGCCGCATCCGGATGGTCGGCCGGAAGGGCAGCCAGGCGAGCATGCCGTCGCCGGGTGCGTAGCGTCCGGACTGGGGCGCGCGCGGGGGGTGCTGGGGCTTGGGCGGTACGGCGCGCGGGCCGCCGGCAGGCGCGCCGGAGGGCCCGCCGGCCGGGGGCGGGGTGGTCATGATGGTCCTCTCGGGGCGTCCGCCGGGGCGGGCGCGGGGTGGGGGGAGCCCGACCGGGTCCGGCGAACGGATCCGGTCCGCTCGGATCCGGTCAGGTGGTCCGGCGCGTCCGGTCAGATCCGGTCAGATCCGGTAGCCGGAGCCCGGGACGGTGATGATCACCGGCGGGTCACCGAGCTTGCGGCGCAGCGTCATCACGGTGACGCGCACGACGTTGGTGAACGGGTCGGTGTGCTCGTCCCAGGCCTTCTCCAGCAGCTGCTCGGCGGAGACGACGGCGCCGCCGGCCCGCATCAGCACCTCCAGGACGGCGAACTCCTTGGGGGCGAGCTGGACGGTGCGGCCCTCGCGGATCACCTCGCGGCGGCCCGGGTCGAGCGAGATGCCGGCCCGCTCCAGCACCGGGGGCAGCGGAACGGTCGCGCGGCGGCCCAGCGCCCTTACCCGGGCGACGAGTTCGCTGAAGGCGAACGGCTTCGGAAGGTAGTCGTCCGCGCCGATCTCCAGGCCCTCGACCCGGTCGCTGATGTCGCCGGAGGCGGTCAGCATGATCACCCGGGTGGCCAGGCCCTGTTCGACCACCTTGCGGCAGACGTCGTCGCCGTGGACCAGCGGGAGGTCGCGGTCCAGGACCACGACGTCGTAGTCGTTGACCGCGATGCGCTGGAGCGCGGCCTCCCCGTCGTACACCACGTCGACGGCCATCGCCTCGCGGCGCAGGCCGGTGGCGACAGCCTCGGCGAGCAGCTGCTCGTCCTCGACGACGAGAACCCGCACGATCGTTGTCCCTTCTCCAGGCCGGCCCCGGAAGCGGACGCGCGGCTCCGACGGTGCCCCCATCCTGCCTGGTCCGCCGGTAAAGCAGCGATAAGCTGCCGCTCAGGCACGGAGCGTTGGCAGCGGGTGATGACCGTTCGTGTCGGGACCAGTCCGGTTGGACTGTGACACAGGCAACTTTCTCGGGCCGGAAGGTTTCCCCATCTCCCCGGCGGGGAGGACAGCTTCACACCCGCGATCTGGCTGTTGGCCGATCGCACCCACCCGCCGTGCGTTCATCCGCGCCGGCCCTGGGGCTGGGACGTCACCGGGAGCGGCCGAAGGCCGTCTCCGCGCTCGACCGGAGATTCACGATCTGCCGGACGGGGCGCTGCCGCTGGCCACACCTCCTCGGGGCGGAGAACGTACGACCGTGCACGTCCGACACAGTAAGGGGGCCCGTATGGACGCCTTCAAGGCCGGAATCCTGCAGCGCATAGCCAACGCCGAGCAGGATCTGCACCGCGCGATCGAGGCCGGGGACGAGTTCCTCGCCGAGGTGGAGCAGTCCGAGCTGGACGACCTCCGCCGGCTCGCCGCCGAGCACGGCGTGGACACCGTGCTGGAGCGCCACCGCACCGCCGCCTGATCCACCCGACCTTCCGACCCGACGCCGGACCTCCGGCACCAGCGGCCCTGCGGGGGTCGTGCGAAAATCCCAGGCCCTGGCATCCCCCGTATGCCAGGGCTCTTCGCTGTCCAGGACCGTCCAAGGGCCCAGGGCGTGTCCTCAGTCCGCCCAGGCGCGCAGTGCGGCCAGTCGCTCCTGCAACGGCTGGTACACGCCCGGCGCGGCGGCCACGGTCAGCTCGCCGTCCGGGCCGTGCCCGGGACGGCCGCCGACCAGGGCCCCGGCCTCGGCGGCGATCAGGCAGCCGGCCGCGCGGTCCCAGGGGGCGAGGCCGCGCTCGTAGTAGCCGTCCAGCCGCCCGGCGGCGACGTCGCACAGGTCCACCGCGGCGGCCCCGCCCCGGCGGATGTCCCGCACCTCGGGCATCAGGGACAGCAGCACCTCGGCCTGTCGGGTCCGCACCGACTGGACGTAGTTGAAGCCGGTGCCGATCAGCGCCTGGCCCCACGGCGGGGCCGGGCGGGTGGAGAGCGGCCGGCCGTCGAGCCGGGCGCCGCGCCCGAGGACGGCGTGGAACAGCTCGCCGCGGGCCGGCGCGAACACCACGCCGACGACCGCCCGGCCGTCCAGCTCGGCGGCCACGCTGACCGCCCAGGAGGGCAGCCCGTACAGGTAGTTGACCGTGCCGTCGAGCGGGTCGACGACCCAGCGCACCCCGCTGGTGCCGGGCCGCTCGGCGCCCTCCTCGCCGAGGTAGCCGTCCTCGGGGCGGCGCTCGGTGATCAGTTCCAGGACGAGTTTCTCGGAGGCGAGGTCCATCTCGGTCACCACGTCGACCGGGCTGCTCTTGGTGCCGGCCACGCCGAGGTCGGCGGGCCGGCCGTCACGCAGCAGGGCGCCGGCCTGCCGGGCCGCGTCCAGGGCGACCTCCAGCAGGTCGTCGAGGAGCCGGTCGTCGGGCAGGGCGGGAGTGGGCACGGGTCTCTCCTCCGGGAAAGCGGGACGGACGGTCAGCGCTCGGCGGCGGCCGGGCGGGGGGCTCGCGGGTTGGGGCAGCAGGCCACGGCGCACACGTCGTGGCTGGGGCCGAGCGCGCCGAGGGCGCAGCGGTTCACCGGCTCGCCGCGCTCGGCGGCGGCCCGTTCCAGGACCAGTTCGCGCACCGCGGCGGTGAACCGCGGGTCGGCGCCGACGGTGGCGGCGCGGGCCACCGGCAGGCCGAGTTCGGCGGCCTTGGCGACGGCCTCGGTGTCGAGGTCGTACTTGACCTCCATGTGGTCGGAGACGAAGCCGATCGGGACCATCACCACGGCGGGCGCGCCGTCGGCGTGCTGGGCCTCCAGGTGGTCGCAGATGTCCGGTTCCAGCCACGGCGTGTGCGGGGCGCCGCTGCGGCTCTGGAACACCAGCTCCCAGGGCCGGTCCGCGACGCCGGTGCGTTCGGCGACGGCCCCGGCGATCAGCCGGGCGACGTCCAGGTGCTGGGCGACGTACGCGCCGCCGGGGCGGCCGCGGGCCGGGTCGTCCGGGGCACCGGAGGTCTCGGCCATGGTGTCCGGGATGGAGTGGGTGGTGAACGCCAGCCGGGCGCCGGCCCGGACGTCCTCGGGCAGCCGCGCCAGGGCTGCCAGGGTGGCGTCGATCATCGGCTGGACGAAGCCGGGGTGGTTGTAGAAGTGCCGCAACTTGTCGACCCGCAGCTCGGGCAGGCCCTCGGCGGCGAGGGCGGCCAGCGCGTCGGCCAGGTTCTCCCGGTACTGGCGGCAGCCCGAGAAGCCGGCGTAGGCGCTGGTGGCGAGGACGGCGACGCGGCGGTGGCCGTCGGCGGCCAGTTCGCGCAGAGTGTCCACCAGGTAGGGCGCCCAGTTCCGGTTGCCCCAGTAGACCGGCAGGTCCAGGCCGTGCTCGGCGAAGTCCTTGCGCAGCGCGGCGAGCAGTTCGCGGTTCTGCTCGTTGATCGGGCTGACCCCGCCGAACAGGAAGTAGTGCTTGCCGACCTCCTTCAGCCGCTCCTTGGGGATGCCGCGGCCCCGGGTCACGTTCTCCAGGAACGGGACGACGTCCTCGGGGGCCTCGGGCCCGCCGAAGGAGAGCAGCAGCAGGGCGTCGTACGGCTGCGGCGCTGCCGGGGCGGCGCCGGACGGTGAGGGTTTGCGCGCGTCGGACATGGCACCGATCCTGCCATTGAGGGGCCGGAGACCCCCGTCGGGGCTGCGAGGGTGTCCGGAAAATACTGTTTGCCAAGGTACGTAAGCTGTGTTGACCAGCCTCGTTCCTTACCCCCGCGGAGCTCCCGTGCTGTCCAGCTACCGCCAGATATTCGCCTCCCCCGGCAGTCTGGCCTTCTCCACCACCGGCTTCGTCTCCCGGCTGCCGATCTCCATGACCGGCATCGGCATCGTGACCATGCTCTCCCAGCTCAGAGGCTCCTACGGGGTGGCGGGCCTGGTGTCGGCGACCCTGGCGATCTCCGCCGCGCTGCTCGGCCCGCAGGTCTCCCGGCTGGTGGACCGGCACGGGCAGCGCCGAATAATCGTCCCGGCCATGGCGCTCACCATCGTCGCCGTGGTCGGCCTGCTGCTGTGCGCCCGGTTCAAGGCGCCGGACTGGACGCTCTTCGTCTTCGCGGCCGGGATGGGCGTCATGCCGAGCACCGGCGCGATGGTCCGCGCCCGCTGGGCCCACCTGTACCGCGACGACGCCCCCAAGCTGCACACCGCGTACTCCTTCGAGGCCGTCGTCGACGAGGTCTGCTTCATCGTCGGCCCGATCCTCTCGATCGGCCTGGCCACCTCCGTCTTCCCCGAGGCCGGCGTCCTGCTCGCCGGGGTCTTCCTCGCCGTCGGCGTCCTGCTGTTCGCCGGGCAGCGCGCCACCGAACCGCCGGTCCACCCGGGCGCCCGGCACGTCGGCGGCTCGGTGATCCTCAACCGCGGCCTCCAGGTGCTGATCCTCACTTTCGTCGCCACCGGCGCGATCTTCGGCTCCGTCGAGGTCGTCACCGTCGCCTACTCCGAGACCCAGGGGCACAAGTCCATCGCCAGCGTGATCCTCGCGCTGTGGGCGCTCGGCTCCTGCCTGGCCGGCGTGGTCTTCGGCACCCTCAAGCTCACCGGCTCGATGGCCGGCCGCTTCTTCGCCGGCGTCCTGTTCATGGCGCTCAGCATGGCGCCACTGCTGCTGGTCGCCGAGTCGGTGCACGGAGTCGGCGGCCTGATCGCGGTCGGCGGCGCGCTGCTGATCGCGGGCATCGCCATCTCCCCCACCCTGATCACCGCGATGGCCCTGGTCGAACGGCTCGTCCCGGCCGCCCAGCTGACCGAGGGCATGACCTGGACGACCACCGGGCTCGCCCTCGGCGTCGCCGTCGGCTCCTCCGCCGGCGGCTGGGTGGTGGACGCCGCCGGCTCCGCCGCGGGCTACTGGGTGCCGCTGACCGCCGGGGTCTTCGGCGTGGTCACCGCGCTCGCCGGGCTCGGCCGCCTGCGCGCCGGGCTCGCCTCCGAGCAGACCGCCGACGAGCCCGCCGAAGCGGCCGAACAGACCGTAGACCTCGAACGGTGAACTGACTAATCTCTCCCTACCCACGGGCCTACCCGCGGGTAGGGCGGCCCCCACCGCCCCGGACCGCGCCGACCCCGGTCGGCCACGGAGCAGGAGGCGGCGCCATGCCCCAGGCCAGTACCGCGACCCCCACCCGGTGGACCAACTGGGCCGGGAACCAGAGCGCCCGGCCCACCCGGGCCGCCACCCCCGGCACCGCGGAGGAACTGGCCAAGGAGATCCTGCGCGCCGCCGAACAGGGCCGCACCGTCAAGGCCGTCGGCTCCGGCCACTCCTTCACCTCGATCGCCTCCGCCGGCGACGGCGTCCTGCTCCACCCGCACGCGCTCACCGCCGTCCGCGAGATCGACCGCGAGGCCGGCACCATCACCGTCGAGTCCGGCCTCCCGCTCGCCCGGCTCAACCGGATCCTCGCCGCCGAGGGCCTCTCCCTCACCAACATGGGCGACATCGAGGTGCAGACCGTGGCCGGCGCCACCAGCACCGGCACCCACGGCACCGGCCGCGACTCCGGCTCGCTCGCCGCCCAGATCCGCGCCCTGGAGATCGTCCTCGCCGACGGCAGCGTCCGGCGCTGCTCCCCCACCGAGCACCCCCGGCTCTTCCAGGGCGCCCGGCTCGGCCTCGGCGCCCTCGGCGTGATCACCGCGCTGACCTTCGCCGTCGAACCGGCCTTCCTGCTCACCGCGCACGAACAGCCGATGGCCTTCGACGAGGTGCTGGAACGGCTGGACGACCTCACCGCGGTCAACGAGCACTTCGAGTTCTACTGGTTCCCGCACACCGACCGCTGCGCCACCAAACGCAACAACCGCAGCCAGGGCCCGGCCGCCCCGCTGCCCCGGTTCAAGGAGTGGCTGGAGGACGACTTCCTCTCCAACACCGTCTGGGAGGGCGCCTGCCGGGTCGGCCGGCGCTTCCCCGCCAGCATCCCCGCCATCGCCTCGCTGGCCAGCCGCGCCTGGTCCGACCGCAGCTACACCGACACGGCGCACCGGGTGTTCACCAGCCCGCGCAAGGTGCGCTTCGTGGAGATGGAGTACGCGGTGCCGCGCGCGGCCGTCGCCGGAGTGCTGCGCGAGCTGAAGGCCCTGGTCGAGCGCTCCGACTGGAAGGTCGGCTTCCCGGTGGAGGTGCGCTTCGCCCCCGCCGACGACCTCTGGTTCTCCACCGCCTCCGGCCGGGACAGCGCCTACATCGCCGTCCACCTCTACCGGGGCACCGCCGACCAGGGCTACTTCACCGGCGTCGAGCAGCTGATGTGCGCCCACCAGGGCCGCCCGCACTGGGGCAAGCTGCACACCCGGGACGCCGAGTACCTGTCCGGCGCCTACCTGCACTTCGGCGACTTCACCGCCCTGCGCGACGAGGTCGACCCGCAGCGCGTGTTCGGCAACGACTACCTGCGCCGGGTCCTCGGCGCCTGATCACGGGGTGGCGCCCTGGGTCGGCGCCGCGGGCTGCGGCGGGGCCACGGAGGCGGGGGCGTTGCTCGGCACCGGCGGCTGCGGGCTCGCCCCGCCGGAGGTGCCGGAGGGCTTCCCGCCGTCCGCGGTCGGTGACGAACCGGCCGACGGCGTCATGCTCGGGCCCGCCGAGGGCGAGGCCGTACCTCCGCCGTGCTCACCGGCCCCACCGCTCGGGCCCGCGCTCGGGCCGGTGCTCGGCTCCCGGCTCGGCCGCGTCGTCGGCGGGGCCGAGGCACCGCCGGACGGCGAGGGCTCCGAGCCGCGCCCGCCGCCGGTGGAGGGCCGCTCCGTCGGCGGCGTCTCCCGCGGGGTGGAGGACTTCGGGCTCACCACGCCGCCGAAGGAGGTGCCGTTGCCCGACTCGCCCTTCACCGTCGCCGACACCGGCTGCCCGGTGGCCAGTTCGAACGCCAGGATCGGCGTCATCGCCACCACGAACACCAGCCCCGACACCGCCGCGTAGGTCTTCCACGTCCACCGCCGACGCGCCCGGACCACCTGCGGCTCGTTCCACTCCGAGGAGATCGCCGACGGCGCCGGCTCCACCGGACGCTCCGGCACCTGGCGCAGCCCGTTCGCGGCGTGGCCGGGCCCCCGCTCCACCACCGCCTCGCGCAGCTGCTCGCCGGTGCGCCGGAAGACGTGCTGGAACACCGCACCGCCGGTGGTGGCCCCGACACTGACCACCGCCGCACCCAGGATCGTTCCGTACACGCCGAGTTCGGAGGCGAGCAGCGCCCCCACCACCGTGGCCAGCGCACTCGCAGCGACCTGAGCCACGCTCAGATCGATCCGCTTGCGCTCCTTCTTGCCGCCCTCCTCGGCGGGGCTCCGCTCCGGCATCAACATCCCTCGGTCCGTACGACTGTTCCTCGAACAAGTCACTCCATCTTGCCCAAAGAAGGACACAAGGGACGAAAATGCGGTTCTCCGGCCCCGATATATGTGAAGATGATCACCGTTCACCCGCCGGTGGTCCGCCGTTGGGGGCATGCGCTCTTGAGATTCCCGTGAATCGCGGGAGACTTGAGCGGCGAGCCGCCCCTTCGGATGCCACGAATGGAGTACTGTTCGTAAAGCCTGAGCCTTGGGTCGACTTGTCGACTGCGCCCACACCGGTAGCTTGACGAAGAGCCACGGAACAGGCACGCACGGCGACGCCCGTCCCGGACCGTCGCGAACACTCCGCGTGCGAGGACGGCCGGGGCACCCAGGCGCGACGTCGACGGATGGCGTGGCAAAAAGGCAACCGTGCCACAGCGGCGTGACCGGGCGTACGCCCGACACGCCGGGGAACTCAGCAAGGTTGTGGCCAGTCGCGAGCGGGCAGGCCACACTCAGTACGGGAGCAGCGACGCAGGTGACGTCGGCAGGCACCACCCGGGAGGTAACCGTGCCCGAACTGCGGGTTGTGGCCGTCAGCAACGACGGCACACGGCTGGTGCTCAAGGCTGCCGACAGCACGGAGTACACCCTTCCCATCGACGAGCGGCTGCGCGCCGCCATCCGTGGGGATCGTCCGCGCCTCGGCCAGATCGAGATCGAAGTCGAGAGCCATCTGCGGCCCCGGGACATCCAGGCCCGGATACGAGCCGGTGCCTCCGCCGAGGAGGTCGCCCAGGCCGCCGGCATCTCCGTCGACCGGGTCCGCCGCTTCGAGGGTCCGGTCCTCGCCGAGCGCGCCTTCATGGCCGAACGCGCCCGAAAGACCGCCATCCGCCGCAACGGCGAATCCACCGGGCCCCAGCTCGGCGAGGCCGTCGCCGAGCGGCTCGCGCTGCGCGGCGCCGAGAAGGACACCGAACGCTGGGACTCCTGGCGGCGCGACGACGGCACCTGGGAGGTCATCCTCGCCTACCGTGCCGACGGCGAGGGCCGCAGCGCCTCCTGGACGTACGACCCGCCCCGGCGCCTGGTCCAGCCCAACGACGACGAGGCCCGCGCGCTGATCGGCGAGAACGTCGAGCGCGAGGAGGAGTCGGTCTTCCCGTTCATCCCGCGGATCGCCCGGCTCCCCCAGGACCGGCCGCCCCGCCCGATGATCGACCGGCCCTCCGCCGACCGCATCATGTCCGCCCGCGAGGCCACCGCCGAGTCCAGGGACTCCCTGACCAGCCTGCTCGACGTGGTCCCCGCCTTCCGCGGCGACCTCGCCGTCGGCCCCGCCCCGATCGAACCGGTGCCCGCAGAGGTCGCCGAGGAGAGCGAGGAGGCGGCCGCGGCCGCCGCACCGGCGGTCGGCGCGGGCTCGGCCTACGCCGACATCCTGATGCCGCGGGCCGTCGCCCCGCACCGCGAACGACTGGTCGGCACCACCGACCGCCAGGCCGAGGCGGACGGCGTCCGGCCCGGCCGCCGGGCCACCGTGCCCAGCTGGGACGAGATCGTCTTCGGCAGCCGGCGCAAGAAGCAGGAGTAGCAGAAACAGAGTGATACGGGGCGCCGGCTGAGCCGGCGCCCCGTATCACTCTGTGCGCGTCAGGAAATCCCGCCTCAGACCGCCCCCGGCTCAGCCCGGCTGGTCGGTCACCGCCACCGGGCGGGCCTCGGCGCTCGACCACTCGCTCCACGACCCCGGGTACAGCGTCGCCGGCAGGCCCGCCACCTCCAGCGCCAGGATCTGGTGCGCCGCCGTCACCCCCGAGCCGCAGTACACCGCCGTCTCCCGCTCACCCGCGCCCAGCGCGCGGAACCGCGCCGCCAGCTCCGCGGCCGACCTGAACCGCCCGTCGGCCGCCACGTTCTCGGCCGTCGGCGCCGACACCGCACCCGGGATGTGCCCGGCGCGCGGGTCCACCGGCTCGCTCTCGCCCCGGTAGCGGTCCCCCGCCCGGGCGTCCAGCAGCAGCGCACCGCGCGCACAGGCCGCCGCACCGTCCGCGTCCACCACGGGCAACTGCCCCGGGACCGGCTTGAAATGACCCTCCGCCGGCGCCGGGACCTCCGCCGTCACCGGCAGTCCGGCCGCCGACCAGGCCGCGTACCCGCCGTCCAGCACCCGGACGTCCCGGTGCCCGGCCCAGCGCAGCAGCCACCAGGCGCGGGCCGCCGCCAGCGAGGCCGCGCCGTCGTACACCACCACCGGGCGGTCGGAGTCCACCCCCAGGCGGCGCATCGCCGCGCCGAACTCCTCCGGGTCCGGCAGCGGGTGGCGGCCGCCCCGGCCTGGGGCGCCCGGCGGGGCCGCGAGGTCCCGGTCCAGGTCGACGAAGCGGGCGCCGGGCAGGTGCCCGGCCCGGTACTCCTCGACGGCGGCCGGGCCGGACTGCGCGGCACCGACCAGCCGGTAGCGCACGTCCAACAGCACCGGCGGGAGCGCGGAGGCGAGCGCCTGCGCCAGCCCGGCCGCGGAGATCAGCGGGGAACCGTCGTTGTAGGTGGTCATGGCGGCCATTGTCGCGCAGCGCCGCCACCCCGCCGCTCTTTGTGCGGTCTTTGCCGGAATTTCCGCGCGGCCCGAGGGTTCGACGCGCGCCAGAGTGGAAGCATCACCCTCGCGCGCGAGGATTTCCGTGCGCCAACCACCCGTTGCGCCAACCACCCATGAGGGGGCCCGCATTGCCCGCGGTGGAACTCCGACTGGCCCAGGGCACCCCCTGCTGGGTCAGCCTGCTGACCGACGACCTGGCCGGCGCCCGCGCGTTCTACGCCGACCTGCTCGGCTGGACCTACACCCCGGGCCCCGGCCAGCTCGGCGCCTACGTCCGCGCCGAACTCGACGGGGCACCGGTCGCCGGCCTCGGCGTCTCCACCGCCACCGGCTTCCCGGTGCAGTGGACCAGCTACTTCGCCGTCGACGACGCCGACCACACCGCCCAACTGGTGCGCGCCTGCGGCGGAACCGTGGCCGTCGGGCCGCTCCAGGCCGAACGCGCCGGGCGGATGGCCATCGCCGCCGACGTCTCCGGCGCCGTCTTCGGCCTCTGGCAGGGCGAGGAGCACACCGGCCGGGAGGCCGGGCCCGAACCCGGCGGACCGGCCTGGACCGAACTGCTCACCCCCGACACCGACGGCGCCGTCGCCTTCTACACCGCGGTACTCGACCGCCCCGTCCGGAACGCCGACGACGAGTCCACGCTACTCGTGCACGGGCGACCGGTCGCCGGCATCCGGCACCGCGCCGAACTGCGCGGCCATCCGCCCCGCTGGCGGGTCCACTTCGCCGTCCGCGACGCCGACGCCACCGCCCGGCACGCCGTCGGACTCGGCGGCCGCATCCTGGTCGAACCGCACGACACCGCCCGCGGCCGCGCCGCCCGGCTGTCCGACCCGCAGGGCGGGCACTTCTCGGTGCTGGAACTCCGTTAACGCGCCCGGGAGCAGGACTCAGACCTGCTGCTCGAAGGGCAGCACGTCCGGCGAGAGCACCGAGGCCCGGGCCGTCGCGGCGGTCAGCCGGCGGCGGTGGTGCCGGCGGCAGAGCACCTCGTACCCGACCTCGTCCTCGTTCACCGAGATGTCGCCGACCACCACCTGGGCGCCCTCGACCACCATCACCCCGCCCACCGTCCGGGCGTTGTGCGTCGCCCGCGCACCGCACCAGCACAGCGCCTCGACCTGGAGCACCTCCACCCGGTCCGCCAGCTCGATCAGCCGCTGGGAGCCGGGGAACAGCCGGGTGCGGAAATCCGTGGTGATCCCGAACGTGTAGGCGTCGATGTCGAGTTCGTCCACCACCCGGGCCAACTGGTCGACCTGCTCGGCGGCGAAGAACTGCGCTTCGTCGCAGATCAGGTAGTCCACCCGGCCGCCCGCCGAGAGCCGGTGCACCACGTACGCGTGGAAGTCGAAGTCGTCCGTCACCTCGACCGCGTCCGCCCGCAGGCCCAGCCGGCTGGAGATGGTCGCCGCACCGGCGCGGTCGTGGCGGGTCAGGATGAGGCCCTGCCGGCCGCGGGCGGAGTGGTTGTGGTCCATCTGCAGCGCCAGCGTCGACTTGCCGCAGTCCATCGTGCCCGAGAAGAACACCAGTTCAGCCATGGGTGGAGCAAAGGCCTTTCACATCAGGGGAGTTCGGGCACAGAAGAGTCAAGGACCCGGCTCAGCCGCGAACTTCGAGCAGCGGCACGAACTGCTCGACCGGGGTCATCGAACCGTGCAGACCGATCATCGCGGACTCGCCCGGCTCGTTGCGGGAGGCCGTGATCGCGATGTCGTCCCGCGCCGCGGCCACCACGTCGCCGATCCGCCCGTACACCCGCTCGTCCACGGCCGGACCGAACCAGCCCGCCGCGATCGCCTGGTCCCGGGTGGCCACCCACATCCGGTCGCCCAGGACCTCGCTCCAGACCGCGAACACGTCGGCCGCCGCACCGGGCACCGCGTACACGTGCCGGGCCCGGCCCTCGCCGCCCAGCAGGGCCACGCCGGCGCCCAGCTCCCAGTCCTCGTCGAAGTCGATCCGGTCCTCCGGCGCGATGTCGATCATGCCGTGGTCAGCGGTCACGTACATCGCCGAACGCGGCGGCAGCCGCTCGGCCAGTCGGCGGGCCAGCCGGTCCACCGCGTCCAGGGTCATCCGCCACTCGTCCGAGTCCACCCCGAAGCGGTGGCCCGCACCGTCCAGCTCGCTGACGTACGTGTAGACCAGCGCCCGGTCGTGCTCGGCCAGCCAGGAGGCCGCCAGGTCCATCCGCTCCTCGCCCGTCGTCCGGCCCAGGAAGGTGCCGCCGGACAGCGCCACCCTGGTCAGCGGCGTCTGCGAGAACAGCGGAGAGGACACCTGCGCGGTCGCCACCCCGGCGGCGTCCGTCCGCTCGAAGACCGTCGGGTACGGCTGCCAGACGTGCGGGTCGGTGTGCGGCTGCCAGCGCAGCTGGTTCATCAGATAACCGGCGCCCGGCACCGCGACCGTGTACCCGGCCAGGCCGTGCAGCCCCGGCGGCGTGCCGGTGCCGACCGAGGCCAGCGAAGTCGCCGTGGTCGACGGGAAACCAGCGGTCAGCGGGCGGCCCGAACCACCCATCGAACTCCCGGCCAGCGAGGACAGGAACGGCGCGTACTCCGGGTGCCGCAGCAGCAGCTCCCAGCCCAGGCCGTCCACCAGGAACACCACCACCCGGTCCGCCGGGGCGATCGGCAGGGTCGCGGTGAAGCCCGGGACGCCCAGGCCCGCCGCCACCGAGGGCAACAGGTCGCAGAGCGAACCACTGCCGTACGGGGGCGCGGGAGCCGCGGCCGGGTCGAGGATCTCGAAGGCGTCGAAGCCGCCGGAGGGTGCGAAGGACATGAAACCGGATTCGTAGCAGTCGAAGGCGGCGGCGCTCAGACCCGCGGGCCGTTGCTGATCGTCGCGTCGGAGAGAGCGCGGGCGAACACCAGCGCCTGGGCCACCGTCTCCGGGCCGTCACCGGCCTCGCTCACCCGCAGTGAGAGATCGTCAGCCGTCGCCGAACCGGTGTAGCCGTGGTCAGCCTCGCAGTTCGGGTCCGAACAGCCCGCGGGCTCCAGATCCAGCCGCTGCACCGCACCCCAGCCGATCGTCAGCACCACCTCGCGCGGCAGCGTCCCCGGCGTGTACGTCTCCGGGTTCGCGACCATCCGGCTCAGCACGACCGAACCGATCCGGTCCAGCCGGACACTCTCCGTCGACGTCGTCGCGAACGGCACCGCCGGGCTGCCCGCGTCCCCCGACTGCTCATCGGTGTGGCTCACCACGAACCGCGTCGGGGTCAGCACCAGCACCGTCACGTGCCGACGCACCTCGTTGGCGTCGAAGGTCGTCTCCTGGTGCACCAGGTAGGAGCTGATCGGCTCCGGGCCCACCGCGGCCTCGACCGCCTCGGACACCAGGGCCGGGTAGTAACCGCTGCGCTCGATCGCCGAGCGCAGGTCCTGAGTGCTGGTGGTACCGGTCTTCGCCATAACTCCATCCTGGCATGGTCCGCCGACGAAGCGGGCGGCACGGCGCCGAGCTTCGGACAACAGCGCCCACAGGCAGGCGCAACCAAGGAAGGTTACAGGGTGCTCATCGCGCGCGGGCCCAGATCGCTGCGGACGGGCAGCGGCGCGATCCGCACCCGCGCCCCCAGGATCGCCAGCCCGTACGGGGCCACGACCACCGGTTCGAGATCCACCGAGGCGATCTCCGGCACGTCGTCCACCAACTGCGACACCCGCAGCAGCAACTCCTCCAGCGCGTCGGTGTCCACCGCCTCCGCGCCCCGCCAACCGAACAGCAGGGGCGCCGCGCGCACCTCCCGGACCAGCCCGGCCACCTCCTGGTCGGTCGCCGGGACCAACCGGTGCGCCACATCGCCCAGCAGCTCGGCGGGCGCCCCGGCCAGGCCGAACGACAGGATCGCGCCGACCGCCGGATCCACCGTGGCACCGATCACGGTGTCCACCCCGCGCGGCGCCATCCGCTGCACCACCAGCTCCGCCTGCGCCGCACCGCCCAGCAGCGCGTCCAGCTCGCGGTGCGCCCGGCGCAGCCCGGGCTCGCCGGTCAGATCCAGCCGCACGCTGCCCAGGTCCGGGCGGTGGCGCAGATGCGGGGCGGTGGCCTTCAACGCCACCGGGTAGCCGAGCGTCGCCGCGGCCCGCACGGCCGCCTCCTCGTCCGGGGCCGGCAGCGCCGGGAAGACGTCGATGCCGTAGCGGGCCAGCAGCTCGCGGGCCCCGGCGTCCGGCAGGGTGATCCGGGCGCCGCCCGGCTGCGTCCGCGCGGCAATCGCCGTCCGGGTGCTCAACGCCGCCTCGACCAGCGCGCGGGCGCCCGGCTCGTCGATCCGGTCCAGCTCGGGCACCCGGGCCGTCTCCTCCGCCTCGGCCGTCCGGCGCCGCCACTGCGCGTAGTGCACCGCGTGCGCCAGCGCCCGCACCGCCCGCTCCGGCGCCGCGAACGCCGGCACGCCCCCCGGGCGCAGCCGGACCGGCAGATCGGTCAACGCCAGATGGGCGAGCACCAGCGGCTTGCCCAACTCCCTTGCCCTTCGGCTGGCTTCGAGCAGTGCGTCGGCGATCTCCGGATCGTCCGAACCCATCTCCGGATCGTCCGGGCCGGTCAGCCGGCCGCCCATGAAGGCGTGCGCGGACGTGCCGATCGGCGGGATCGCCACCGCGATCACCGCGTCCACCGCCGGATCGGCCAGCGCCACGTCCAGCGCGATCCGGAAGTTCTCGCCCGTCGCGGCCGTGGTCAGGTCCACCGGGGTGCGCGGCCGCAGGCCCGCGCTCAGGCAGGCGTCGTAGGTCAGCAGGCCCAGCGAGTCCGAGTTGCCGACCACCGCGACCCGGTCCCCCGGCGGCAGCGGTTGCAGGGCCAGCAGCTCCCCGGTGTCGTACAGCTCGGTGATCGTCTCCACCCTGATCACGCCCGCCTGCTCGAACAGCGCGTCCACCGTCGCGTCGCGCAGCCCCGTCGCGGTCGCCGGCACCGCGTGGCCCGGCGGCAGGCTGCCGGTGTGCCGGGCGCCCTTCACCACCACGACCGGCTTCACCGCGGCCAGCCGGCGCGCGATCCGGGTGAACTTGCGCGGGTTGCCGAAGGACTCCAGGTAGAGCAGCACCACCTCGGTGGCCTCGTCCTCCGCCCAGTACTGCAGGAAGTCGTTCCCGGAGACGTCCGACCGGTTGCCCACCGAGGCGAAGGAGGAAACTCCCAGGCCCCTGCGGTGCGCCGACTCCAGCAGGGCCACCCCGATCGCACCGGACTGGCAGAAGATCCCGAACCCGCCCCGGCGCGGCAGCTGCGGAGCCAGCGAGGCGTTCAACGGGCGGTCCGGATCGGTGTTGATCAGGCCGAAGGCGTTCGGGCCGATCACCCGCATCCCCGCCGCCCGCGCCTGGCGCACCAGCGCGCGCTGGCGGTCCCGGCCCTCCGGGCCGGTCTCCGCGTACCCGGCGGTCACCACCACCAGGCCCTGCACCCCGTGCGCACCGCACTCGGCGACCGCCGCCGGGACGGCCCCCTCCGGGACGGCGATCACCGCGAGATCCACCGGCCCCGGAATGTCCAGAACCGAACGGTGCACCGGGACGCCGTCCAGCTCGGTGCCCGGCGGGGCGTTGCGGTTCACCGCGTACACCGGGCGCGTGTCGTCGGCACTGCCCAGCAGGTCCCGCAGGATCGCCCGGCCCACCGTCTGCGGGTTGCGCGACACCCCGATCACCGCCACCGACCGCGGGGTCAGCAGCCGCTGCACCGACTTCGCCTCCGCCCGGTGCTCGCGCGCCCGCATCACCGCCAGCGAACGGTCCGTCTGCTCAAGATCGAACTCCAGGTGCACCACACCGTCGGTGAAACTGCGTCGCTGCGTGTAGCCGGCATCGGTGAAGACCTTCACCATCTTCCGGTTCTCCGGCAGCACCTCCGCCTGGAACCGGCGGATCCCGCGCTCCTGCGCCACCGCCGCGATGTGCTCCAGCAGCGCCGACGCCACCCCGCGGCCCTGATGGGCGTCCTGCACCAGGAACGCCACCTCGGCGTCCGTCCCGGCCTCGGACGGACGGCCCTGCGCGTCGATCCGGTCGTAGCGGACGGTCGCGATGAAACGGTCCCGGACCACCACCGCCAGCGCCACCCGGTCCACGAAGTCGTGGTGGGTGAAACGGCGGACGTCCTTCTCCGACAACCGGGGGTAGGGGGCGAAGAAACGGAAGTACTTGGACTGGTCCGACACCTGTGCGTAGAACTCCACCAGACGCTCCGCGTCCTCCGGCGTGATCGGCCGGATGCGGGCCGTACCGCCGTCCCGCAGCAGGATGTCGGCCTCCCAGTGCTGGGGGTAATCCGGTCCGGATTCCCGCCGGTCACCGGGGTTCTGCTCGGGCTGCGCCACTGCGGAGTCGTCCACATTCGTCAGGTTATCCGGCAGTGAGCCGAATGGCGCCGGGTGCACACTGGCTGCAGGGTGGGCAGGGCCGCCGGCCGGGCCTTATGCCCCGAAAAGAAACAATCACAAGTCCCGAACGCAGCGGCTCGCAGGGACCGCCTGCGTGCAACACTGGTCTAGACAACATGGCCGCTTCCCCGAGCACGGCCGTAACCAGCTTCACCGGAAAGGCACGTCTCATGGCTGAGCGCCGCGTCACCATCGGTTGGGCCGAGGGCCTGCACGCCCGTCCCGCCTCCGTCTTCGTCCGGGCCGTCACGGCCACCGGCGTGCCGATCACCATCGCCAAGCCCGGCGGCAACCCCGTCAACGCCGCCTCCATGCTCGGCCTGCTCGCCCTCGGCGCCCAGGGCGGCGACGAGGTCGTCCTCGCCTCCGACGCCGAGAACGCCGACGACGCGCTCGACCGCCTCGCCAAGCTCGTCCAGGAAGGCCTCGACGAGCTCCCGGCCGCGGCCTGAGCCGACTCGACCAACCCGACAGGGGTGCCGCCACGGTGTGGCGGCACCCCTGTCGACGTTGATCAGCCCTTGACGCAGACGACCTGCTTGAGGTGGGCGACCACCTCGACGAGGTCCTTCTGCTGCTCGATGACCTTTTCGATGGACTTGTAGGCGCCCGGGATCTCGTCCACGACACCGCTGTCCTTGCGGCACTCCACACCCTTGGTCTGCTCCACCAGGTCCTGCGTGGAGAACCGCTTCTTCGCGGCGCTACGGCTCATCTTGCGGCCGGCGCCGTGCGAGGCCGAGTTGAACGCCGCCTCGTTGCCGAGACCGCGGACGATGTAGGAGCCGGTGCCCATGGACCCCGGGATGATCCCGTAGTCGCCCGTGCCGGCCCTGATCGCGCCCTTGCGGGTCACGAGCAGGTCGACACCGTCGTACGTCTCCTCCGCCACGTAGTTGTGGTGGCAGCTGATGACCTCGTCGAAGGTGACCTTCGCCTTGGTGAACTCGCGACGGACAACGTCCTGGAACAGCGCCATCATCACCGCGCGATTGTTCTTGGCGTACTCCTGGGCCCAGAAGAGGTCCTGTCGGTAAGCAGCCATCTGCGGGGTCTCCGCGATGAAGACCGCGAGGTCCCGGTCGATAAGACCCTGGTTGTGAGGAAGAGACCGTGCCACCTCCATGTGGTGCTCGGCTAGTTCCTTGCCGATATTGCGCGATCCAGAATGCAACATCAACCAAACAAAACCGGTCCCATCTAGGCACACTTCCGAAAAGTGGTTGCCGCGCCCGAGCGTTCCTATCTGCTGCATGGCCCGCTCACGCCGCCAATGCACCGCCGGAGCGACCCTCTCAAAGCGCTGCCAGAAGCCGTTCCAGCCAGCCGCCTGAAAGCCGTAGAGCTTCGTCGGGTCAACCGGTTCTGTGTGAACGCCAGCGCCAACCGGGATGGCCTGCTCGATCTTGGAGCGGAGGCGGGACAGGTCGTCGGGGAGGTCCTTGGCGGTGAGGGAGGTCTTCACCGCGCTCATTCCGCAGCCGATGTCGACACCGACCGCCGCCGGGCAGACGGCGCCCTTCATGGCGATGACGGAGCCGACGGTCGCACCCTTGCCCAGGTGGACGTCGGGCATCACGGCGAGGCCGTGCAGCCAGGGCAGGGAGCTGATGTTGCGCAGCTGCTGCAGGGCCTGGCCCTCGACGGTGGCCGGGTCGGTCCACATCCGGATCGGGACCCGGATTCCGGGCACCTCGGTGTACGTCATGGTCGAACGACCTCCAGCGGTCGGGTGGTTCGGGGAAGGGGGTGCCGCGCGAAGAAGCCCGGTGCGGCTCGGGGAAGTTCGGGGGTGGGGCTCAGGCGCCCTGGGCACAGGGGGAGGACGGCCTCGGGGAGCGTCGGCGTATGGCTCGCTCGACCCGCATGGTGACCGCCTCCCTTCGTTCGCCGTCGTTCATCGTCGTTCGTCCGTGTGTGCCGGGGATATCTATCCACGGAACGCCGCTGGCCCGCAACGGATTTAACAACGCGACGGCCCGGCGGAGCGGGTGCTCCACCGGGCCGTACGGGAAACGCCGGGTCAGCTGACGACGGTGACCTCGCCGATGCCGAGGGCCCGCACGTCGTCGGCGATGACGGCGGCGTCGCCGACCAGCACGGTGACCAGGCGGTCCGGCGGGAAGGCGGCGACGACGGCCTCGGTGGCGGCGGCGGTGGGCAGTTCGGCGAGCTGCCGGTAGACCTCGGCCTGGTAGTCGTCCGCGAGGTACTGCTCGACCTGGTCGGCCAGGGTGCCGGCGACCGAGCCCGCGGTCTCGTACTTCAGCGGTGCGACGCCGACCAGGAACTGCACGGCCTCGTCGCGCTCGGCGTCGGTGAGGCCCTCGGCGGCGAGGGTGCGCAGGATGGTCCAGGTGTCGGCGAGCGCCGGGGCAGTGGAGGCGGTGTCCACCGAGCCGCTGATGGCGAGCAGCGAGCGGCCGCTGCCGTCGGCGGCGGAGCGCAGCGGCTGGGCGAAGGAGCGGACGCCGTAGGTGTAGCCCTTCTCCTCGCGCAGGACGCGGTCGAGGCGGGAGGTGAGGGTGCCGCCAAGGCAGTAGGTGCCGAGGATCTGGGCGGCCCAGACGGGGTCGTGGCGGTCGGGGCCGATGCGGCCGATGAGGAGTTGGGTCTGGACGGAGCCGGGGCGGTCGACGATGACGACGCGGCCGCGGTCGTCGGCGGTGACGGGGGCGTGGGCGGAGGCTTCGGCGGTGTTGCCGGTCCAGGTGCCGAGGGTGCTCTCCAGGAGGGCGGGCAGGTCGGTGCCGGTGAGGTCGCCGACCACGACGACGGTGGCGGTGGCGGGGCGCACGTGGGCGTCGTAGAAGGCCTTGACGGCGGCCCGGTCGATGGCCTTGACCGTGTCGGCGGTGCCGCTGCGGGGCCGGGAGAGGCGGTCGGCGCCGTCGAAGAGCTCGGCGTAGAGGGCCTTGGCGGCGCGCCGGGCGGGGTTGGCCTGCTCGTGGACGATCTCGTCGAGGCGGTTGGCGACGAGGCGCTCGATCTCGTCCTCGGGGAGGGCGGGGGCGCGCAGGGCGTCGGCGAGCAACGAGAGGCCGCGCTGCAGGCGGGAGGCGGGGACCTCCAGGGAGACGCGGATGCAGGGGTGGTCGGCGTGGGCGTCGAGGGTGGCGCCGGCGCGTTCGAGTTCGGCGGCGTACTCCTCGGCGGTGAGGGTGTCGGTGCCTTCGCTGAGGGCGCGGGCGAGGATGGCGGCGATGCCGTCGAGGCCGTCGGGTTCGGCGGCGAGCGGGGCGTCGAGGAGGACCTCGACGGCGACGAGCTGCTGGCCGGGCCGGTGGCAGTGCAGGACGGTGATGCCGTTGCCGAGGGCGGCGCGCTCGGGGGCGGGGAAGGCCCAGGGGCCGGGGGTGCCGGGCTCGGGCTGGGGGTGGAACGTCATGGCGGGGACGTAGTCGGTGCTCATGCGGCGGCACCCTCCTCATCGGTGGCGGCGGGGGCGTCGGTGTCGTCGGCCGTGGTGGGCTCGTAGACGAGGACGGCCCGGTTGTCGGGGTGGAGCCGGGCCTTGGCGACGGCCTGGACCTCCTCGGCGGTGATGTCGAGGACCTTGGGGAGGGCGTCGTTGAGGAGCTTGGGGTCACCGAACAGGACGGCGTAGCGGCAGAGTTCGTCGGCGCGGCCGGCGACGGTGGTGAGCCGGTCGAGCCATTCGCGCTCGATCTGGGCCTGGGCCCGTTCGAGTTCCTCGGGGGTTGGGCCTTCGGCGGCGAAGCGGGCGAGTTCCTCGTCGACGGCGGCGTCGATCTGCTCGATGGTGGCGTCGCCGGAGGTCTTGACGTCGAGCCAGCCGAGGCTGGGGGCGCCGGCGAGGCGGAGCAGGCCGAAGCCGGCGGCGACGGCGGTGCGGTCGCGGCGGACGAGCCGGTTGTAGAGGCGGCTGGACTCGCCGCTGCCGAGGATGGTGAGGGCGAGGTCGGCGGCGTCGGCGTCGCGGGTGCCGTCGTGCGGGAGGCGGTAGGCGGCCATCAGGGCGCGGGAGGGGACGTCCTCGCGGACGTGCTCGCGCAGTTCGCTGCCGATGGTGTCGGGGAGTTCGCCGGAGCGCGGCGGCTGCTTGCCGTCGTGGGCGGGGATGCTGCCGAAGTACTTCTCGACCCAGGCGATGGTCTGCTCGGGGTCGATGTCGCCGACGACGGTGAGAACGGCGTTGTTGGGCGCGTAGTAGGTGCGGAAGAACGCGCGGGCGTCGTCGAGGGTGGCGGCGTCGAGGTCGGCCATGGAGCCGATCGGGGTGTGGTGGTACGGGTGGCCGTCGGGGAACGAGAGCGCGGTGAGCTTCTCGAAGGCGGTGCCGTAGGGGACGTTGTCGTAGCGCTGGCGGCGCTCGTTCTTGACGACGTCGCGCTGGTTCTCCATGGACGTCTCGTCGAGGGCGGCGAGCAGCGAGCCCATGCGGTCGGCCTCCAGCCAGAGGGCGAGCTCCAGCTGGTGGGCTGGCATGGTCTCGAAGTAGTTGGTGCGCTCGAAGCTGGTGGTGCCGTTGAGCGAGCCGCCGGCGCCCTGGACGAGCTCGAAGTGCCCGTTGTTGGAGACGTTGGCGGAGCCCTGGAACATGAGGTGCTCGAAGAGGTGGGCGAGGCCGGTGCGGCCCTTGACCTCGTGGCGGGAGCCCACGTCGTACCAGAGGCAGACCGCGGCGACCGGGGTGAGGTGGTCCTCGGAGAGGACGACGCGCAGGCCGTTGGCCAGGCGGTGCTCGGTGATGGCGATGGCAGCGCCATGTCCTCCGGTGGAGGCGGATGCGGGGGCCGGGTTGGCCATGCGCTCGGGTCCTTCCCGTCGTCGATGTCGGGGTTCGTGTGGCGTCCCCCATTGTGGTGCAACGCGCGGGGGGCGTGTTCGTGTCCCGCGCAGACAGGGCGTTCGCCAGGGGCGGAAGAGGGGCGCTGGCCGGGAGTGTCGGCGCGAGGGTCCACAATGGGGGCGCCGAGCCCTGTTGACGAGGGTCGGCGGATGGACGTCAGAGACTGACCGAGACACAGCAAGCGAGACGTAAGGGAGCCCCGCCGCGATGGCCCGCCGCAGTTCGCAGACCCCGCCGCCCGGAGACTTCGAGGAGCGGATCCTCGATGTCGACGTCGTGGACGAGATGCAGGGCTCCTTCCTGGAGTACGCCTACTCGGTGATCTACTCGCGTGCGCTTCCGGACGCGCGGGACGGTCTGAAGCCGGTGCACCGCCGGATCCTGTACCAGGCCAATGAGATGGGCCTGCGGCCGGACCGCGCGCACGTGAAGTGCGCCCGTGTGGTGGGCGAGGTGATGGGCCGGCTGCACCCGCACGGCGACGCGTCGATCTACGACTCGGTCGTCCGGATGGCGCAGCCGTTCTCGATGCGGCTGCCGCTGATCGACGGGCACGGAAACTTCGGTTCGCTGGGCAACGACGACCCGCCGGCGGCGATGCGCTACACGGAGTCGCGGCTGACGGCGGCGTCGATGGCGATGGTGGAGTCGATCCACGAGGACACCGTCGACTTCGGTCCGAACTACGACGGCAGCGAGCAGGAGCCGTTGGCGCTGCCGGCGGCGTTCCCGAACCTGCTGGTGAACGGCGCGACGGGCATCGCGGTCGGCATGGCGACGAACATGCCGCCGCACAACCTGTCCGAGGTGGTGGCGGCGGCCCGGCACCTGATCAAGCACCCGACCGCGGACCTGGACACGCTGATGCGGTTCGTGCCCGGTCCGGACCTGCCGACGGGCGGGCGGATCGTGGGCCTGTCGGGGATCCGGGACGCGTACGAGTCGGGCCGCGGCACGTTCAAGATCCGGGCGACCACGACGGTCGAGGCGGTGACGGCGCGCCGCAAGGGCATCGTGGTGACCGAGCTGCCGTACAACGTCGGCCCGGAGAAGGTCATTTCGAAGATCAAGGACCTGGTCAACGCGAAGAAGCTGCAGGGCATCGCGGACGTCAAGGACCTGACCGACCGCGAGCACGGGCTGCGGCTGGTGATCGAGGTGAAGAACGGCTTCGTGCCGGAGGCGCTGCTGGAGCAGCTGTACAAGCTGACGCCGATGGAGGAGACCTTCGGCATCAACAACGTGGCGCTGGTGGACGGACAGCCGCTGACGCTGGGACTGAAGGAGCTGCTGGAGGTCTACGTCGACCACCGGTTCACCGTGGTGCGGCGGCGCAGCGACTTCCGCCGGCGCAAGCGGGAGGAGCGGCTGCACCTGGTCGACGGTCTGCTGGTCGCGCTGCTCGACATCGACGAGGTCATCGCGATCATCCGGTCGAGTGACAACGCGGGGCAGGCGAAGGAGCGCCTGATGGAGCGCTTCTCGCTGTCGGAGACGCAGACGGCGTACATCCTGGACACTCCGCTGCGGCGGCTGACCCGGTTCGACCGGGTGGAGCTGGAGCAGGAGAAGGCGAAGCTGAACGCGGAGATCGCGGAGCTGACCGAGATCCTGGACTCGGACTCCCGGCTGCGCAGCGTGGTGTCGTCCGAACTCGGCGCGGTGGCGAAGCAGTTCGGGACGGAGCGGCGGACGGTGCTGCTGGAGGCGGGGGCGGCGCCGTCGGCGGCGCTGTCGGTGCCGCTGGAGGTGGCGGACGACCCGTGCCGGGTGCTGCTGTCGTCGACGGGCCTGCTGGCGCGGACGGCGGACGGGGAGCCGTTCGAGCTGTCGGAGAAGCGGTCGAAGCACGATGTGATCGTGTCGGCGGTGCCGGCGACGGCGCGGGCGGACGTGGGTGTGGTGACGTCGGCGGGCCGGGTGCTGCGGCTGCCGGTGATCGATCTGCCGGCTCTGCCGCCGACGCCGTCGCCGACGCTGGCCGGCGGGGCGGCGGTGGGCGAGTTCCTGCGGTTGGAGGCCGGGGAGCGGGCGCTGGCGCTGACCACGCTGGACGAGTCCTCTCCGGGGCTGGCGCTGGGCACGGCGCAGGGCGTGGTGAAGCGGGTGGTGCCGGAGTGGCCGGCGAACAAGGACGAGTTCGAGGTGATCGCCCTCAAGGAGGGTGACGAGCTGGTGGGCGCGGTCGAACTGCGCACCGGCGAGGAGGACTTGGTCTTCATCGCTTCGGACGCGCAGCTGCTGCGCTACCCGGCGGGGCAGGTGCGCCCGCAGGGCCGTCCGGCGGGCGGCATGGCGGGGATCAAGCTCTCCGACGGGGCGCGGGTGCTGTCGTTCACGGCGGTGGATCCGGCGTCGGACGCAGTGGTGGTCTCGGTGGCGGGGGCGTCGGGGACGCTGAGCGGCGAGGAGCAGACGTCGTGGAAGGTGACGCCGTTCGAGCAGTACCCGCGCAAGGGCCGGGCGACGGGCGGTGTGCGCTGCCAGCGGTTCCTGCGCGGTGAGGACGGTCTGACGTTCGCCTGGGCGGGCGTGGCCCCGGCCCGGGCGGCGTCCGACAAGGGCGCGCCGGTGGACCTGCCGGAGCGCGACCCGCGCCGTGACGGTTCGGGCACGCCGGTGACGGCTCCGATCGCGGTGGTGGCCGGCCCGGCGTAGGGCGCGAGCGTGGTGGAGGAGGGGTGCCGGAGCCGTCCGGCGCCCCTCCTTCGTCGTTCCGGGGCGCGGCGGGTGCCGAGGGTAGCCTTACCCGGGTGAGCACCTGTGCGACGCTGTCGCGTGAACTGTCGGAGCCGCTGACCGCCACCGCCGCGGTGGCGACCACCTGGCTGCTGGTGGAGCAGAACGGGCCGTGGGGCGCGAAGGCGCTCGGGGAGAGCCACCTGGACCCGGCGACGGGGCGGGCGCTGGACGCGGCCGCGGCGGGCACCGGGGTGCGGGTGGCGCTGATCCGGCGGCCGGGGCGGCACGCGGACTGCCTGCCGACGGCGCGGCACGAGGTGGTCGTGGCGCACACGGTGCCGGGTCGCGGCTGGGTGCGCCGGGCGGAGGTGGCCGATCCGGCGGAGCTGCTGGAGCTGGACTTCGCGGCGCTGGGCGTCGGTGACCACGGCGGTTTCGGGGTGGAGCACGTCGGCGGCCCGTTGGCGCTGGTGTGCACCAACGGGCGGCGGGACCGCTGTTGCGCGCTGCTGGGCCGACCGTTGGCGGCAGAGCTGGCGGCGGCCGGGCACAGCGAGGTGTGGGAGGTGACGCACCTGGGCGGGCACCGCTTCTCCCCCACGATGCTGGTGCTGCCGTACGGCTACGCGTACGGGCGGCTGACGGCGGAGGCGGCCAAGGAGGTGCTGGCGGCGACGGCGGCCGGGCACATGGTGCCGGCCTGGTCACGGGGCTGTTCAGGCTGGGAGCGTCCGGGTCAGGCGGCCGAGCACGCGGTGCGGTTGGCGACCGGGGAGACCGGGGTGGACGCGCTGACGCTGGCCCAGCGGCCGGACGGCGCGGGCCGTTGGCTGGTCTCGGTGCTGCACCAGGACGGCCGGGCCTGGGAGGTGGACGTGATCGAGGCGGTGAGCGAGCCGGCGCGTCCGGAGAGCTGCGGCAAGGCGGCGGGGACGCCGTCGCGGATGGACGTGCTCTCGGTGCGGGGTCGGTAGCGGGACGGAAGCGCGCCGGCAGGGTCATCAGCAGGTCGGGAGCGCGCGGGCGGCCCCGCGCCCGTGGGGGTGAGCGCGGGACCGGAGCGCGCGGGCGGCCCCGCGCCTGCTGTCCACGGAGGCGCGCGGGGCCGTCACGTCGGGTGTCGGCTCAGCCGGTGACGGCCTTGCCGACGAACTCGGTGGTGTAGGTGCGGGAGAGGTCGATGGTGCCCTCCTTGCCCTTGACGTCCGGGTGGAAGGCGGCGAGCACGGCGAGGACGGTCTTGGGGCCGTCGGCCGGCATCACGCCGTCGGTGGTGAACATCGGCAGGGTCGCCTTGATCGCGGCCGCGTACTGCTCGGCGCCGCCCTGCGCGTAGTCGGCGGGCATCTTCGCGGCGATCTCCTCGGGGCTGTGCGTGGACATCCACTTGAGGGTCTTGACGAAGGCGTTGGCGAGCTTCTGGGTGGTGTCCTTGTTCTTCTCCACCCAGTCGGTGTTCATGTAGAGCGAGGACGACGGGTAGAGGCCGCCGAGGGCCTCGCGGGAGCCCTCGGGTGTGCGCATGTCGTAGAGGATCTTGCCGAGGCCCTTGTCGAGGACGTTGGCGACGGTCGGGTCGGTGGTCATCCCGCCGTCGATGCTGCCCTGTTGGAGCGCGGCGATGAAGGTCTGGCCGGCTCCGACCGCGATCGGGCTGAACTCGCTGACGGCCGTGCCGTTCTTGACGGCGAGGTACTTGGTGAGGAAGTCGGTGGAGGAACCGATGCTGGTGACGCCGAGCTTCTTGCCCTTGAAGTCGGCGCCGGACCTGATGGCGTCGGCCTGCTTGGTGGAGACGAGTTCGACCTCGCCGGGGGCCTGGGAGAACTGCACCACGGACTCGACGATCTTGCCCTTGGCCTGGAGGTCGATGGTGTGGTCGTAGAAGCCGACGGCGCCCTGGACGTCGCCGGCGAGCAGCGCGGTGGTGGCGTTGACGCCGGCGGGCTCGCTCATCAGCTCGACGTTGACGCCCGCGTCGGCGAAGAAGCCGAGCCGCTGGGTGAGCATCGCGGGCAGGTAGATGACCTTGTCCAGGCCACCGACCATGATCTTGACCTTCGGCCCGTCGACCTGCCGGCCGGCCGGGGCGGCGGCGCCGTGGGTGGTCGTGGCGGCGTCGTTGGCGCAGGCGGAGAGCGGGAGGAGCAGGACGGCGGCGAGGGCGGCCGCGGCGGGTCTGCCGATCGGGTTCGGGCGCATGGGTGGGGGTGCCTCTCTCTGCGAGGGGGGATCAGCGGCGCAGGGGGTTCAGCGAAGCGGGGGGTTCGCGACGCAGGGGGTTCGCGACGCAGGGGATGGGGTTCAGCGACGCAGAAGGGTTCAGCGGCCGTCGCCCGTGTCTGCGGGCTTCCAGCGGAACAGCTTCGTCTCGGCGAAGGTCAGCAGCCCCTCGGTGAGCAGCGCCACGACGGCGAGGATGGTCATGGCGGCGTACACGCCGGCCGCGTTGAAGGTGCCCTGGGCGGCGGCGACGAGCAGGCCGAGACCCTTGGTGGCGCCGATGTACTCGCCGACGATGGCCCCGATCAGGGCGAAGCCGAAGCTGACGTGCAGGCTGGTGAAGATCCAGGTGGTGGCGGCGGGGATGACCACCTGGAGGGTGACCTTGCGGCCGTCGGCGCCGAGGATGCGGGCGTTGGAGACGAGGTTGCGGTCCACCTCGCGGGCGCCCTGGAAGGCGTTGAAGAACACCGGGAAGAACACCAGGACGACGGCGGAGGCGACCTTGGAGGCCGGGCCGAGGCCGAACCAGATCAGGAAGATCGGGGCGAGCACGATCCGCGGGATGGCGTTGAGCACCTTGATGTAGGGCCCGAACACGTCGGCCAGGAAGCGGACCCGGCCGAGCGCGATGCCGAGCAGCACACCGCAGATGACGCCGATCACCCAGCCGGTGAGGGCCTCGTAGAGGGTGTAGCCGATCTGTTCGCCGAGCGAGCCCTGCGCGGTGCCGTGGGTGATCCACTGCCAGATCTGGTCCCAGATCCTCGACGGCTGCGAGAAGTTGAACGGGTCGATGACGTCCGTGCGGGCGCAGACCTCCCACAGTCCGAGGAAGGCGACCAGGACCGCGACCCGGGCCCCGTAGACGGTCAGCCTCCGGTTGCGGGCGGCCCGTTCGCGGGCCTCGGTACGGCTGGCGGGGGTGGCCGCCGGGGGCTTGTCGGCGACGGCCGACGCGGTCTCAAGCGGCACGACCCGCTCCTCTCTCCCGGGTGATGCGCACCTCTTCGCCGAGCGAGGCCCAGATCTCGCGGTACAGCTCGACGAACCTCGGTTCCAGCCGGACGGCCTCCACGGTGCGCGGTCGTGGCAGGTCGACGGTGAAGATCTCCTTGACGGTGGCCGGTCCGGCCGTCATGACGACGACCCGGTCGGCGAGCGCGATGGCCTCGTCCAGGTCGTGGGTGACGAAGACGACCGACGCGGCGTTCCCGGAGGACCTGGTCCCGGCCCACAGCTCCAGCAACTGGTCGGACATCAGGGCGCGGGTCTGCACGTCCAGCGCCGAGAACGGCTCGTCCATCAGCAGGATGTCCGGGTCGTTGACGAAGGTCTGGGCGAGCGCGACGCGCTTGCGCATGCCGCCGGACAGCTGGTGCGGGTAGCGGTCCTCGAAGGCGGCGAGGCCGACGCGGCCCAGCCAGTCCCGGGCCCGTTCCCTGGCCTCGGCGGTGGGCACGCCGCGGAAGCGCGGCCCGGCCATCACGTTGGACAGGACGGTGCGCCAGGGGAAGACGGCGTCCTGCTGGAAGACGAAACCGACCTTGGGGTGGATCCCGCGGACCGGCTCGCCGTCCACCCGGACCTCACCCTCGGTGGGCTCCTCCAGGCCGCTGACCAGGGTCAGCGTGGTGGACTTGCCGCAGCCGGTGGGCCCGACGACGGCGACGAACTCGCCTTGGGCGACGGTCAGATCGAGATCACGGACGGCGGTGTGCAGGGCCCCGGACGGGGTGCGGAACCGTTTCGTCGCGCCAGTCAGCTCGATCGCCGGGGTTGTGCTCATTCGATCCTCCCGGGTCTGTGCTTGCCCCGGAAAGGTAGGAGCGGGCCGGGCCCGGGCGGGAGCCTTCTCGGCGTACTGCGGTTTCTCCGCATTGAGGGGTGTTCTGCTCCTTTTGCTTCCGCTACAACTGCGGGGACGCGGCTGACAGAAACACGCCGGAAACGTAGGGTGTCCCGACCCTGACGTACCCGCCCCCACAGCCGCCGAGAGGAGGCCCGGATGAAGCTGCCCCGCTGGCCCCGCCGGGTCTTCGCGCAACTGCTGCTGAGCCAGACCGTCGTCACCGTCGGTGTCACCACCGTGACCGCCGGCCTGTTCCTGGCCCCGGTCAGCAGCGAGCTGGACCACGACGCGATGCAGCGGGCGCTGTCGATCGCCCAGGCCACCGCCACCGACGAGGCGATCGCCCGCGCCGCCGACACCCGGGACTCGGCGACCGCGCAGCGCAACGCCGAGCAGATCCGGCTGGCCACCGGCGCGAGCTTCGTGGTGGTCACCGACCTGGACGGGATCCGGCTCTCGCACACCGACCCGGAGCGGATCGGCCACCGGGTCAGCACCGATCCGGAGCCGGCGCTCAGCGGGCTCAGCGTCACCGCGATGCAGCAGGGCACGCTGGGCCGAACCGCGCGCGGCAAGGTGCCGCTGCGGGTCGCGGACGGCCGGATCGTCGGCGAGGTGTCGGTCGGCATCAGCGACGACTCGATCCGCCGCCGGCTGCTGAAGATGCTCACCGGGATCCTGCTGTGCGCGGGCGCGGGCCTGGCCGCGGGGACGGTCGCCACGCTGGCGCTGGCCCGGCGGCTGAAGCGCCGCACCCACAACATCGCGCTGGCCGACATCTCGGCGCTGCTGGTGGAGCGGGAGGCGATGCTGCACGGCATCCGCGAGGGCATGGTGGCGCTGGACGAGCGCGGCCGGATCCGGCTGGCCAACGACGAGGCGGTGCGGCTGCTCGGCCTGCCGGAGGACTGCACCGGGCGGCCGATCCACGCGGTGCTGCCGCCGGGCCGGCTGGCGGACGTGCTGACCGGGCGGATCACCGGCGCCGACCTGCCGGCGGTCCGGGACGACCGGGTGCTGGTGGTCAACCGGATGGGCACGGCCGAGGGCGGCGCGGTCGTGACGCTCCGCGACCGGACCGAACTGGAGTCGCTGGTCCGCGAGTTGGACACCACGCGCAGCCTGACCGAGGCACTGCGCGCCCAGGACCACGAGCACGCCAACCGGATGCACACCCTGCTGGGCCTGCTGGAGCTGGGCCGCCACGAGCAGGCGGTGGCGTTCATCTCGGAGCAGTCCGGTTCGCACGCGGTGGTCGCGGCGCGGATCGCCGAGCAGGTGCAGGATCCGCACGTCGCGGCGCTGCTGGCGGGCAAGACGGCGGTGGCGGGCGAGCGCGGGGTGCGGCTGGCGCTGGCCCCGGCGGCGCACCTGCCGGACGCGGTGGTGGACGCGCGGGCGCTGGTGACGGTGCTCGGCAATCTGATCGACAACGCGGTGGACGCGCTCGCGGCGGGTGGGGGCGGCCGGCTGGAGGTGACGCTGGCGGCGGCCGGCTCCACACTGCTGCTCCAGGTCGCGGACAGCGGCCCGGGCGTGCCGGAGGAGCTGCGCGAGCAGGTCTTCGAGGAGGGGTGGACCAGCAAGGACGCGCCCGCGCACCGTCCGCGCGGGCTGGGGCTGGCGATGGTGCGGCGACTGGTCGAACGGACCGGCGGCCGGATCGTGCTCGACGCGGGACCGCTCGGCGGCGCCCGGTTCACGGTCGAGCTGCCCGAGGCCCTGCTCACCCCTCAGCTCGTGGAGGCCTGATGATCGACGTACTCGTGGTGGACGACGACTTCCGGGTCGCGGACGTGCACGCCGCGTACGTGGCCAAGGTGCCGGGCTTCCGGGTGACCGGTACCGCGCACTCGGCCGGGGAGGCGCTGGCCGCGCTGGAGCGCCGCCCGGTGGACCTGCTGCTGCTCGACCACCACCTGCCGGACGAGACCGGCCTGGCGCTGGTGCGCCGGCTGCGGGAGCGGCAGGTGGCCTGCGACGTGATGATGGTGACGGCCGCCCGGGACGTGTCGACGGTGCACGCCGCGATGCAGCACGGCGCGCTGCAGTACCTGGTCAAGCCGTTCACCTTCGCCGGCCTGCGGGACAAGCTGGTCGCGTACGCGCAGCTGCGGCACGCGCTGGCCGGCCCGGCGGCCCGGGAGGCCGGCCAGGACGAGGTGGACCGGCTGTTCGCCACCCTGCGCAGCGCCGCCGCCCCGGCCGGCCCGCTGCCGAAGGGGCACTCGGCGCCCACCACCGACCTGGTGCTGGGGGTGCTGCGCCAGGCGGGCCGCCCGCTGTCCGCGCAGGAGGTCGCGGACGCCACCGGGCTCAGCCGCTCGACGGCGCAGCGCTACCTCAAGCAGTTGGAGCGGAACAGCCGGCTGCGGCTGACCCTGCGCTACGGCGACACCGGCCGCCCCGAGCACCGCTACGGCCTGGCGGTCCGGGCCTGAAACCACGCCCGGACGTGGGGGAACCCCGGCGGCCCCAGGCCCGCCGGGGTTCCCCGGGGCGCGGCGCTCAGGCCGCGCCCGCACCGGTGAGGGCGCGCACCTCCAGCTCGGCGAAGCGGTCCTCGTCGGCCGGCTCGGGCGAGGTGATCGTCCCGATCCAGCCGGCCAGGAAGCCGAGCGGGATGGAGATGATGCCGGGGTTCTCCAGCGGGAACCAGTGGAAGTCGACGCCGGGGAAGAGCGCCACCTTGGTGCCGGAGACCACCGGGGAGAAGACGACCAGCACGATCGCCGGGACCAGCCCGCCGTACACCGACCAGACCGCGCCGCGGGTGGTGAACCGCGACCAGAACAGGCTGTACAGCAGGACGGGCAGGTTGCTGGAGGCCGCCACCGCGAAGGCCAGGCCGACCAGGAAGGCGACGTTCAGCTGCTGGGCGTAGAGGCTGATCGCGATCGCGGCCGCGCCGATCCCGACGGCCGCGAACCGTGCCACCCAGACCTCCTGGCGCTCGCTGGCCTCGCCCGTCGGCTCGGCCTCCGCCACGTCCCCCGCATCCCCCGCCTCCCCCGGCCGGGAGGCCGGGACGGCGGCACGCCGCCGGAAGGGGCGCCGGCGCGGCCGGCCGCGCCAGGCACCGGCCCAGATGTCGTGGGCGAAGGCCGCCGAGGAGGCCAGGGTGAGCCCGGCGACCACGGCGAGGATGGTGGCGAAGGCGATCGCCGAGATCAGCGCGAACAGCACCACCCCGCCGGTGCTGCCGTTGCCGCCGCCGAGCACCAGGGCGAGCAGCGGGACGGCGGTGTTCCCGGCCGAGTTGGCGTGCCGCACCTCCGCCGAGCCGACCAGCGCGGTCGCGCCCAGGCCGAGCGCGATGGCCATCAGGTAGAAGCCGCCGACCAGGCCGATCGCCCACATCGTGGAGCGGCGGGCGGCCCGCGCGGTGGGCACGGTGTAGAAGCGGGACAGGATGTGCGGCAGTCCGGCGGTGCCGAGCACCAGGGCGAGGCCCAGGCTGAAGAAGTCGAGCCGGCTGGTGAAGGTGGCGCCGTACTTGAGGCCGGGTTCGAGGTAGCGCCGCCCGGCGCCGCTGTGCTGGGCGGCCTGGCGCATCAGCTCGCCGACGTCGCCGTGGAAGCGGACCATCAGCAGCACGGTGAGCAGCACCGAGCCGGCGATCAGCAGGAAGGCCTTGACGATCTGGATCCAGGTGGTGGCCCGCATCCCGCCGATCGTGACGTAGACGATCATCAGTCCGCCGACGGCGACGATGGTCCAGGTCCGGGCCTGGGCACTGTTGGTGCCGAGCAGCAGGGCGACCAGCGAGCCCGCGCCGACCATCTGGGCGACCAGGTAGAGCAGGGTGACGACGACGCTGGCGCCACCGGCCGCGGCCCGGACCTTGCGGCGGCGCAGCCGCAGGGCGAGCACGTCGGCGAGGGTGTACCGGCCGGCGTTGCGGACCAGTTCGGCGACCAGCATCAGCACCACCAGCCAGGCGACCAGGAAGCCGATGCTGTAGAGCACGCCGTCGTAGCCGTACAGCGCGATCAGCCCGGCGACGCCGAGGAAGGAGGCGGCGGAGAGGTAGTCGCCGGAGAGCGCGAAGCCGTTCTGCAGCGGGGTGAAGTCGCGGCCGCCGGCGTAGAAGTCCTCGGTGGCGCTGCCCCGGCGGCCGACCCAGAGGGTGATCGCCAGGGTGACCAGGACGACGACGGCGAACAGAGCGATCGCGAGGTCGTGGTGGTCGCCGGTGGGGGCCACGGGGGGCGGGGTGGCGGTCGTCATCGCGGTCGTCACCGCGGTCGTGATCGTGGTCGTCATCGCAGCTGGTCCTGGGTGTCCCAGCGCAGGCCCAGGGCGGCGCGGTCGCGCTTGGTCCGGGCGTTGCGGGCGTAGAGCCAGGTGAGCAGGAAGGTGGAGGCGAACTGCAGCAGGCCGAGCAGCCAGGCCACGTTGAGCGGGCCGGCCACCTGGCTGCGCATCAGGCCGGGGGCGGCGGCCTGCGCGGCGACGTACATCAGGAACCAGCCGAGGAAGGCTCCGCTGACCGGGAAGACGAACGACCGGTAGCTGCGGCGGATGTCCTGGAAGGCGTCGCTGCGCTGGACCGCCCGGTACACCTCGGTGCTGTCGGTGGCGGGCACCAGGGCCCGGGGGGCGGTCGCCGGTTCGACGGCGGGCTGGGCGGCGGGGGCAGCGGCGGCCCGGACGGGCGCCCGCTCGGCCGGTACCGGCTGGACCGCGCGGGTGGGGGCCGACTGGGCCGGTACCGCCGGTTGGCCGGGCACGTCCGGCCGGTCGGCGGCGGTGGCGGCCGGAGCGGCCCACCAGTCAAATCGCTGCCCCTGTCCGGGACTGCTCGTCTGCTGCTGTGGCACAACTGCTCCTGGACCGGCGGGCACTCTGACCCCAACCATGATGGTGGCCGCCGGACAGCCCCTCTGACCATTGCCGATACCTTCACTCGATGAGGTGATCGATCATCCGACAGACACTCATCCGACTACTGCTGCGTACCGGTGATCCCGTGTCGAAAGGCGTACGAGACCGCCTGCGCCCGGTCCCGTACCGCGGTCTTGGCGAACAGGTTGTTGATGTGCGTCTTCACGGTGGCCTGGCTGACGAACAGCCGCTGGGCGATCTCGGTGTTGGAGAGCCCCTCCGCGATCAGCGCCAGCACCTCCGCCTCCCGGGCGGTCAGCCCGTCCGGGAGCTCCCCCGGCCGCCCGGCCGGCTTCCCGGCCCCCGGCGCGGATCCGGCCGCAGGCCCTGAAAGCCTTTCCAGCAAACGGAGTTGGATCTGCGGCGAGAGCCCGGCCGCCCCCGCGCGGACGTCCGCGATCGCCCGGGCGATCTCCTCGCCACCGGCGTCCTTGGTGAGGTAGCCGCGCGCCCCGGCCTGCAGAGCGGGGAAGAGCGAGTCGTCGTCGGCGTAGGTGGTGAGCACCACGACCTCGGTCTGCGGGTGCGCGGCCCGGATCCGCCGGGTCGCCTCGACGCCGTCGACGCGCGGCATCCGCAGATCCATCAGCACCACGTCCGGGTGACACCGTTCCACCAGGGCGACGGCCTCCTCCCCGTCCGCCGCCGCGCCGACCACCTCGATGCCGGGCAGCAGCCCCAGCAGCATCACGATGCCCTCGCGCACCACCGTCTGGTCGTCCACCACCAGCACCCTGGTGACTTCTGCCTCGCTCATGCGCCCGCCCCGCTTCGCTCGGCAGTCGCTTCGCGAAATCCGCACCTGCTGATGATGAGCTCGCCGCGCTCGCTCATGCCGGCACCTGCAGCAGCACGCGCCACCCTCCGTCCTCGGGGCCCGCCAGCAGGGTGCCGCCGAGCAGTTCCGCGCGTTCGCGCATCCCCAGCAGACCGTACCCGCTGCCGCTGGCCGCCAGCTCCCCGGACGGTTCGCCGCGCGGAGGGCGGGAGTTGCGCACCTCCAGCTCCACCGCCTCCGTCAGGTAGCGCAGTTCGACGGTGCACCGGGCGCCGGGCGCGTGCTTGCGGACGTTGGTCACCGCCTCCTGCGCGGTGCGCCGCACCGCAAGAGCGGCCTCGGCGGCGAGCGGTCGGGGCGTGCCGGTGACGGTGAGCGCGGCCCGCTCCCGCCCGGTCAGCTCCACCAGGAACTCACCGACCGGGGTGAGCTCGCCGCGCAGCGCGGACAGCGCCTGCCGGGTCTCGACCAGCCCGTCCTGGGCCATCCGCCGGGCGGCGACGACCCGCTCGCGGATCTGCCCGCGGTCGGTGCCGGCGTCCAGCATCAGCCGGGCCGCCTCCAGGTGGACGAGCTGCGCGGAGAGGCTGTGCGCGAGCACGTCGTGGATCTCCCGGGCGATCCTGGCCCGTTCGGCGAGCGCCGCGCTCTCCGCCTCGGCGGCCCGGGCGGCGCGCTCCTGGGTGAGCAGCTGGCGGGCGGTGCCGCGGGCCTCGACGTCCAGCCGCAGCAGGTAGCCGAGCAGGCCGAGCCCGCCGATGGTGGCGAAGATGCTCACCCAGCTCGCCCAGCTGGCGGCGGTGTACGAGCCCAGCGCGGCCGCCGCGGTGAGCAGGCCGGGCGCGGGCGGCAGCCGGACCACCCCGACCACGGCCAGCCCGCACCAGACGAAGTCGGCCAGCAGGTAGGCCTGCCCCCAGTTGGCCAGCCAGGCGCTGCCGAGCAGGGCGACGGCCAGGCCCAGCGAGAGCGCCAGGCGCTGTTCCCGGGTGGCGTAGAGGTAGCCGGTGGCCAGGGCGGCGACCCCGAGCAGTCCGGCCGCCACGACCACCACCGCCCAGCCCGCGTACTTGCCGCCGGAGAACGTCCCCCAGCAGACGACGACCAGCAGGACGGTGCGGCCGAGCAGGGAGAGGGCCCGCCGCGGCCATCTCCCGACCTCGCGCTCCAGCCCCTCGCGGGACGGCCAGCGGGTCCAGTACCACTCGACCACAGGTGCCTCCTCGACGTTCTCGGACAGCGGGCCCGGCAGGCCCCGGCAGGGCGGTCAGCGCGGTACGGCGGCCTGTTGCGGCAGGTCCAGGGCCCGTGCCCGCCAGTTCACCACGAACGAGCGGGTCAGCAGCAGGACCGCCAGTCCCAGCAGCAGCGCGCTGCCCGCCTGGTGGACGTGCAGTGCCGCGCCGATGCCGTACAGGGCGAGCCGGATGGCGAGCATGCCGACCCAGGCGGCCACCGTGGCCTTGGTGCCCTTGGCCCAGACCGAGCCGTCCCCGGCCCGCCACAGCCGCACGGTCCAGCCCCAGACGGAGCCCATCGCGACCACCGCCGCCAGGCCGCACCCGACCAGGGCGGCGGACAGCGCGGTGTGCTGGTGGTCGATGAGCTGCGGGTCGCGCAGTGCGAGCACGCCGAGGATCAGCGGCAGCAGCCAGAAACGACGCTCGGTGTCCAGGCGCTGGGCGCGCATCTGGCGCTGGACCACGAGGACCATCACCGCGATGATCACGACGATGTTGACGAGGGCGGTCATCGGACTTCTCCGTCCCGACAGGAGGCTTGTACTGACCTCTCCGACGCTACGGATCCGGCGCCCCCGGTTGATCGGCGCCGGGGTGGACCACAGGTGGAACCGGCAGCACGAGGGCCCTCCACCCGTGGGTGGAGGGCCCTCGTGCAGGAAGGATCCGAAGGCCTCAGGCGTCGATGCGGGAGCGGTCCAGGGTGGCCGCCGAGTCCACGATGAACTCCTTGCGCGGGGCGACGTCGTTGCCCATCAGCAGGTCGAAGATCCGCTCGGCCTGCTCCAGGTCGCCCAGGTTGATCCGGCGCAGCGTGCGGTGGCGCGGGTCCATGGTGGTCTCGGCCAGCTGGTCGGCGTCCATCTCGCCCAGGCCCTTGTACCGCTGCACCGGCTCCTTCCAGCGCTGCCCCTTGCGCTGGAACTCCAGCAGGGTGGAGCGCAGTTCGGCGTCGGAGTAGGTGTAGTGGTACTTCTCCTGGCCGCGCTTGGGGCTGGTGAGCTCGATCCGGTGCAGCGGCGGCACGGCGGCGAAGACCCGGCCCTGCTCGACCATCGGCCGCATGTAGCGGTGGAACAGCGTCAGCAGCAGGGTGCGGATGTGCGAGCCGTCGACGTCGGCGTCGGCCATGAAGATGACCCGGCCGTAGCGGGCCTGGTCGATGTCGAAGGTGCGGCCCGAACCGGCCCCTATCACCTGGATGATCGCGGCGCACTCGGTGTTCTTGAGCATGTCGCTCACCGAGGCCTTCTGCACGTTGAGGATCTTGCCGCGGATCGGCAGCAGCGCCTGGAACTCGGAGTTGCGGGCGAGCTTGGCGGTGCCGAGCGCGGAGTCGCCCTCGACGATGAAGAGCTCGCTGCGGTCGACGTCGTCACTGCGGCAGTCGGCCAGCTTGGCCGGCAGCGAGCTGGTCTCCAGCGCGGTCTTGCGGCGCTGGGCCTCCTTGTGCTGGCGGGCCGCGACCCGGGTGCGGGCGGCCGCGACGACCTTGTCCAGCACGGCCCGGGCCTGGAGCTTCTGGTCCTTCTTGGCCGAGGTGAGGAAGGCCTTGAGCTCCTTGGCGACGACGGCGGCGACGATCCGGTTGGCCGCCGAGGTGCCGAGCACCTCCTTGGTCTGGCCCTCGAACTGCGGCTCGGCGAGCCGGACGGTGACCACCGCGGTGAGGCCCTCGGTGGCGTCGTCCTTGGTGATGTCGTCCTCGGCGACGCGCAGCAGCTTGGCCGCGCGCAGCGCCTCGTTGACGGTCTTGGCCAGCGAGCGCTCGAAGCCGGTCATGTGGGTGCCGCCCTTGGGGGTGGCGATGATGTTGACGAAGGAGCGCAGGGTGGTGTCGTAACCGGCGCCCCAGCGCAGCGCGATGTCCACGCCGAGCTGCCGGGTGACCTCGGTGGGGGTCATGTGGCCGAGCTCGTCCAGGACGGGCACCGTCTCCTTGAAGGTGCCCTCTCCGCGCAGCCGCAGCACGTCGCAGACCGGCTTGTCGGGCGCCAGGAACTCGCAGAACTCGGCGATGCCGCCGTCGAAGCGGAAGACCGACTCCTCGACCTGCTCGCTCTCGGTGAGCCGCTCGTCACGCACGACGATGGTCAGGCCGGGCACGAGGAAGGCGGTCTGCCGGGCGCGGCTGTGCAGGTGCTCCAGGGAGAGCCGGGCGTCCTTGAGGAAGATCTGCCGGTCGGCCCAGTAGCGGATCCTGGTGCCGGTGCGGGCCTTGGGCACCTTGCGGGCTCTGGTCAGGCCGTTGGCGGGCTCGAAGGGCGCGTCGGGGCTGGCCTCGGTGAAGATGCCGGGGGTGCCGCGGCGGAAGCTGATCGCGTGGGTGTGTCCGCTGCGGTCGACCTCGACGTCCAGCCGGGCGGAGAGGGCGTTGACCACGGAGGCGCCGACGCCGTGCAGGCCGCCGGAGGCCGCGTAGGAGCCGCCGCCGAACTTGCCGCCGGCGTGCAGCTTGGTCATCACGACCTCGACGCCGGACAGCCCGGTCTTGGGCTCGACGTCGACCGGGATGCCGCGCCCGTTGTCGCGGACCTCGACCGAGGAGTCCGGGTGCAGCAGGACCTCGATGCGGTCGCAGTAACCGCCCAGCGCCTCGTCGACGGAGTTGTCGATGATCTCCCAGAGGCAGTGCATCAGGCCGCGGCTGTCCGTCGAGCCGATGTACATGCCGGGGCGCTTGCGGACCGCCTCCAGGCCCTCCAGGACGAGCAGGTGCCGAGCGGTGTAGTTGGAACCGTCGTCGCCGGCCAGCAGTGCGGACGGCACGGTCGTTTCGGCACTCACGCGGCACTCTCCTCGGTGAAGTTCTGTCTCATCGGTCACATCCGGACGCATCCGGACCATCCGCCAGTGCAGCACGCCGCACCGACAGCCGTCGCCCGGTGTGCTCGCACCCCTCCGCTGGGTGCACAGCACGGCGGGCCGCTCCCGCGCAGCTTGTACGCGCTGCGCGAACAAGGACCGCTCCGGTATCCGGCCCCCGGGGCGCCATCTCCTCCCGGTACCACCGGTCCTGGCGGATCGTGGGGCCTGGCACAGGCTCCGGAACTGCCGTTATGCAGGCTACCGGGGCCCGGGGCGGGGCTTATGCTCCAACCCGGCAGAGGATTATGCTACGCGGACCTCGCACCCGGTCCCGATCGGGCGTTCGAGGGACGGGCGGATCCTGGGATTCGGTACGCATGAACCACCGGCCCCCGGGGCACGTCCTCATCAACACAGCAGAATCCTCAGAGAAGAAAAGCCACGAGCGGGAACGTTTTCGGCCTGGTTGGATGTTGACCCTGGTACGACAGCTCGTCGAGCTAGAGAAGAGGCGACGTGACTACTGTTCTGACACCTGCGAGCCCGCTCACCGCGGCTGACCGCTGCGACCGCTGCGGCGCCCAGGCCTACCTGCGCGTCGTACTCGCCAGCGGCGGAGAGCTGCTCTTCTGCGCCCACCACGGCCGGAAGTTCGAGCCCGAGCTCAAGAAGATCGCCGTGGAGATACAGGACGAGAGCGGCCGTCTCAGCGGCACCGCCAACGCCACGGCCGCCGAAGAAGAGCGCTGATCCAAGGCGCCACACCAGCAGTCGGCGTCGAGCTGTGTATCCGGTCGCGCACTCCGCGCGACCGGTGAGCCGGGCGACAGGTCCCCTCGGGAACCGGTCGCCCGGCTCTGCTGTTCCCGGAGACCGGCACGCTCCGCAGCGATGTGACGTCAGAAAGTGACCAGTTGGCCACCGGCAACGGCCCGGGCGGCCCTCACAGCACCGAGCGCACCGCGTCCGCGACGGACGCCACCCTGGTGTAGACGCCCGGGTGGGCCGCCTCGGCGCAACCCGTCCCCCAGGAGACCAGGCCGACCAGTCGGCCGCCGACGACCAGCGGGCCGCCGCTGTCGCCCTGGCAGGCGTCCTTGCCACCCTTCTCCTCACCCGCGCACACCATGCCCCGGGCGTCGAACTTGCCGTCCGGCCCGCCCGGGTAGGCCTGCGCACAGGTCTGGTCCGCGATGATCGGCACCTCCACCCCGCGCAGCGTGGGCGAGTAGTCACCGCGCCCGGTGGTGTCGCCCCAGCCGAAGACCCGCGCGGCGGTCCCGGCCGCGTACGGCTCGGTCTCGCCCTGGCCGACCAGGTCGATCACCGGCCGGGAGTCCTGGGGGTCGGCGAGGGTGAGCACGGCGACGTCGTTCAGGTTGGCGGTGAAGGAGTAGTCGGGGTGGATCCACACCGACCGGACGGGCACCTCGCGGCCGGCCGAGCTGCGCATGTCGTCCCGGCCGATGACGGCCTTGAGGCCCGGCCGGTCCACCTTGGCGCCCCTGGACTCGTCGTAGAAGCAGTGCGCGGCCGTCACCACCTTGGTCGGCGTGACCAGCGCTCCCCCGCAGAACTGGCCGGAGCGGCCGCTGCCGAACTGCTGGCGGCTGGACAGCGCCACCACCCACGGGTGGTCGACGGTGGTCTCGGCGGTGCCGCCGACCACCCGGCGCTGCGCCCCGGCCGGACCGGCCGCGCCGAGCGCGACCAGCGGGACGGGGACGGCGGCCAGCAGCGCCAGTACGGCGGCCCGTCGGCGGCGGCCCGCACGGGCGGCCGCCGGGCTCGCCGGGGGCGGGGCGGGGGTCGGCAGGGCAGCGCGGTCCGGGTTGGGCAGCACCGTGACTCCAGTCGGCTCGGCAGCAGGCAACCGCCACAGCGTAGGTGATCGACTACGCGGTGCGACCGCTTCCCGTCGCACCGCCACCCGGACGAGGGACAACGGCCACCCGGACGCTGACCCGCCCGGGCCCGGACAGCGGCGAAGGCCCGGAGCCGTGGGGCTCCGGGCCTTCGTCACACGCTTGCCGTACCGGCCTGATCAGTCCAGGTAGTCGCGCAGCACCTGGGAACGCGACGGGTGGCGCAGCTTCGACATGGTCTTCGACTCGATCTGGCGGATGCGCTCACGGGTGACCCCGTACACCTTGCCGATCTCGTCGAGCGTCTTCGGCTGACCGTCCGTCAGGCCGAAGCGCATCGAGACCACGCCGGCCTCGCGCTCGGAGAGGGTGTCCAGCACCGAGTGCAGCTGCTCCTGGAGCAGGGTGAAGGAGACCGCGTCGGCCGGGACGACCGCCTCGGAGTCCTCGATCAGGTCACCGAACTCACTGTCGCCGTCCTCGCCGAGCGGGGTGTGCAGCGAGATCGGCTCACGGCCGTACTTCTGGACCTCGATGACCTTCTCGGGGGTCATGTCGAGTTCCTTGGCCAGCTCCTCCGGGGTGGGCTCGCGGCCCAGGTCCTGGAGCATCTGGCGCTGGACCCGGGCCAGCTTGTTGATGACCTCGACCATGTGCACCGGGATGCGGATGGTGCGGGCCTGGTCGGCCATGGCGCGGGTGATCGCCTGGCGGATCCACCAGGTGGCGTAGGTGGAGAACTTGTAGCCCTTGGTGTAGTCGAACTTCTCGACCGCACGGATCAGACCGAGGTTGCCCTCCTGGATCAGGTCCAGGAAGAGCATGCCGCGGCCGGTGTAGCGCTTGGCCAGCGAGACCACCAGGCGGAGGTTGGCCTCCAGCAGGTGGTTCTTGGCGCGGCGGCCGTCCTCGGCGATGATCTCCAGCTCGCGCTTGAGCTTGGGGGCGAGCTTGTCGGCGGCCGAGAGCTTGTCCTCGGCGAACAGACCGGCCTCGATGCGCTTGGCGAGCTCGACCTCCTGCTCGGCGTTGAGCAGCGGGACCTTGCCGATCTGCTTCAGGTAGTCCTTGACCGGGTCGGCGGTGGCACCGGCGACGGCGACCTGCTGGGCCGGCGCGTCGTCCTCGTCGTCGTCGGAGAGCACGAAGCCCTGCGACTCCTCCTCGGGCTCCGCCTCCTCGCCCGCCTTGTCGCCGGGCAGCGCGACGTCCTCGAGCAGCTCCTCCTCGCCGATGAGCTCCTCGTCGCCCTTGCCCGCCTTGGCGGCGGTCTTCTTGGCGGCGGTCTTCTTGGCCGGCGCGGCGGTCTTCTTGGCCGCGGCCTTCTTGGCAGGGGCGGCCTTCTTCGCCGCGACCGCCTTCAGCCCGGAGGCGACCCCGGTCGTCTCCGAGGTGATCTCGGCGGACACCGTGGGGGCGGACGCCGTGGCGGCCGCCACGGCCGGGGCCGCGACGGGCGCACCGGGCGCGATCCGCACGGGCGGCTTGGTCGGGGCCGTGGGGGCGGCCGGGCTCCGGGTGGTGACAGCCTTGGTGGCGGTGCGCTTGGTGGGGCTCTTGGCAGCAACGCTCTTGCGCTTGGCGCCGGCCGGTTCGGCCGCGCTGACCATGAGGTCCACCCCCTCCTCAATCAGCACCTGGTTGAGGCTGCGCATGACGTTCTTCCACTTGGTGACCGGGATCTGGTCCGCCTCGAACGCCTGGCGCACGTCGTCACCGGCGATCTGCCCCTGGGCCTTGCCCCGCTCGATGAGCGCCAGCAGAGCTGCGGACTCGGCGATCTCGGGGGGAAGCGAACGGGATGTGCTGGCCGACACGAACAACCTCTCGGACGATGAGTGGACTCGAACCCGTACCGGCCGCCCGAGCGGGCGGGGAAGGAAATCGCGCGTCGGGCGCGCGGTGTCGATTCCGACCGACTCGGGCTTGAGGACTGGGTTTGCAGGACGGCAGCAGCGCCGCGGACCAACACAGCATTGTGACATGTTGAAGTATTCCGGAGCTGCTCCCGCTCAGGAGACATCGCTGCTACTCGTCAAGTGTTACGCATGGCCTTCGTGTCGCGGGTCACACCACTCGGCGCCCGCGGCCACGGGGCCGGAATCCATCATCGCGCACTCGCACCGAAACCCGTTGTCATGGACGGGGCATCAAACGTTCGGGTCGGACCGCCGACATGCAGAAGCCCTCCGGCTGCGCCGCGCGGGTGCGGCCGGAGGGCCCTGGAGGAACGGAGGACGGACGGGGCGCCCGCTCACCGGAACGGCCCGCTCAGTGCTCCCGAGGGGCGGGGACGGACGGCTCGATCTCGGGGTGGACGGTGAGCAGCGCCCGCATCGCGGCCTCCCCCGCGGTGCCGTCGCCGGTGCCCAGCGCATCCACCAGCCTGGCGTGCAGGCTGACCGAGGACTCGGAGGCGCGCTCGCAGGAGATGGCCGGCCCGCCCGACACCTGCAGCGCGCCGGCGACGATCCCGGACAGGTGCTCCAGCATCCGGTTGCCGGCCATCTGGAGGATCAGGCCGTGCAGCTCGGCGTCGGCCCGGGCGTAGGTGGAGAGGTCGGCCTGGGCGGCGGCGTGGCCCATGATCTCGACCAGCTCGACCAGCCGCTGCTGGACGTCCTCCCGGCCGTGGCCGGCGGCGAGCCGGGCGGCCAGCGGCTCGATCGCCCAGCGGAGCTCGAACAGCTCCCGGCGCTGCTCGTCCCGCTGCGGGCCGAAGGCGCGCCACTCGATGATGTCCGGGTCCAGCAGGTTCCAGTCGGCGACCGGACGGACCCGGGTGCCGACGTTCGGCCGGGCGCTGACCAGGCCCTTGGCCTCCAGGACGCGCAGCGACTCGCGGACGACTGTGCGGGACACCTCGAACCGCTGGCCGATCTCCTCGGGCACGAGCGGACGGTCGGCGCCCAGGTCGCCGGAGACGATCATCTGGCCGAGCTGCTGGACCAGCTGGCCGTGCAGACCGCGGCCGCGACTACTGGTGGTCTTGCGGCCGACCCGGGCGAGATCGGACTCGGCGCCCTCCCAACGGGGCGCCGGCGGAGTCGGCCGGTCGGCGTACGAGAAGCGGTCCAGATCGCCGGGGCCGTGGATGGGTCCGTCGGCGGAACGGGCGGGGGTCATGGTGGGGTGCGCAAGGGTACTCACAGCTCCTTTGTCGGCGATCGGCGGGCGCAGCTTGAGAATTCTCGTGAAAAGCACACGAAAGGGTGATCGACCGCGACTGGATAATTGACTTCTTATCAGGAAGAACCGCGCATTACGGTCACTGCTGGTCGATCTTGATGCTTCGGCGCGGCCGCCCCCTCGGCGCCCGGCGTCAGAGCGCGCGCCGCCGGACCTGCACCAGGAGCGCCGCGAGCAGCAGGACGGCCGCGGGCGCCGCCACCGCCGCGAGCAGAGCCGGATCCGTCAGCGCCGCGCTCCCAGCCACCGCCTCGTGCTCCCCGCGGTAAACCCAGCCGTAGGCCCATTCGACGCCGGACTGGAACGGCAGCAGCTCGGCCGCACGGGTCGGCCACGGCCTGCCGGTCTCCCGCAGCAGCAGCGCCACACCGGACTCCAGCAGCGGCGGCAGCGCGCACAACAGCAGCACCCCGACCGAGGCGCTGCGGGTCAGTGACGCCGTCAGCACCCCGGTCCAGCCCGCCACGACGGTCAGCAGGACGAAGGCCAGCAGGGCCGCCGGCGCCCCGTGGCCGGCCGCCAGCGCCACCGGGGCGAACACGCCCGGCAGGTCGGTCAGGCCCGGCAGGTCGGCCAGGCCTGACAGCCCGGTGGCGGCCAGCGCCTGCGACACCTGGTCCGACAAGGCCGAGGACTCCGCCCAGGCGGCCACCGTCACCCCTCCCGGCAGCGCCAGCTGCACCGCCACCGCGTCGAGGAGCAGGGTCGCCAGCGCCAGCAGCCCCGCGACGGGACCGACCACCAGCAGCTTGGCCAGCAGCAGTCGCACCCGCCGCGGGTACGACACCTGGGAGGCCGGCAGCCCCGGGTGTCGCACCTCGTGCCCGTACGAGAGCGCGCCCAGCACGCCGGCCCCGAGCGCGGCGAACGGCAGCGGGATCAGCGGTACGGCGGCGGTCAGCAGCCGCACCCCGGCCGGGACGGCCAGCGGGCCGGCCGGGGCCTGGCTCGCCAGGACGGCGGCCGTGACGGCGTCGCACAGCAGCACGGCGGCGAGCAGCAGCCAGGTGGAACGCAGGCCGCGCAGGCGGCGCAGCTCGTAGACCAGGACACGCACGGTTCACTCGCTCCGGTGGTCGTCGGGGGTGGCGGGGCTGACGGGACCGCCGGGGGCCGGGGTCGCGGCCGGAACCTGGGCCCCGGCCGGGCGGCCGAGCCGGACGGTGTCGTCGGTCAGCAGGTCGGCGGCGCTCTCGCGGCGGCCCCTGGTCGGGTCGGGCGCGGGCCTCCCGTCGCCGACAGCGGGGCCGGGGTCGGGGTCGGGGGCCGGGGCGAGGGCCGACGCGGATCTGGCCAGGGCGCCGGGGCCGCCACGGAACAGCCGCTCCACGACGACGGTCGGGGTGGGCTCGGCGGGCTCGGCCTGGCGGGGGGTGGCGCCGAGGGCGGAGAGGGCGGTCGCGGCCGAGGCGGCCGGCAGGGCGCGGGTGGGCAGCGCCGCCTCGTCCCGGTGGTGGGCGGCCACCGGGCGGGCCTCCGGGCGGCGGGCGCCCCGGTGGCGCGGGACGGTGACGGCTTGGACGTCGGAGGCCGGTTCCTGAGCGGGCTCAGGGCCGGGTTCGGGGCCGGGTTCGGGACCCGGCTCGGCAGCGGTGGGGCCCGACTGGACACGGAGGTGGCCGGAGCGGCCCGATGCGACCGGCAGGGCGACCCGGGGCGCCGGCTGCTCGACCACCCGGTCGGCCAGCTCGTGCAGCAGGATGCCGTGGCGATAGGCGAGTTCACCGATCTCGGTACGGTCGACGCCCGCCACCGCGAGGCCCGCGCCGCCGTCCCGCCGCACCTCGGCACCCTGACTGACCAGCAGGTCGGCCAGCCGCGCCATCTGCGGCCCGCGGACGGCCACTTCGGGGCTGAGCCTGGTCCGGCGGAACTCCGCCACCGGCTGGTCCGCCACCAGCCGGCCGCGGTCCAGCGTGATGACCCGGTCGGCGAGCTGCGCGGCCTCCTGCGGGGTGCGGGTGGTCACCAGGACCGTCCCGCCGGCGACGCCGAACGAGTGCAGGAAGGAGTGGAACCACTCGACGTTGCGCGGGGACAGGCCCTCGGTCGGCGCGTCCAGCAGCAGCGTGCCGGGGTCGCCGAGCAGGGCCGCGGCCAGGGCCAGCCGGCGGTGCATGCCGGGCGAGAAACTGCGCAGCCGCTGCCCGGCGACGGCGGCCAGCCGGGTCTGCTCCAGCAGTTCGTCGGCCCGCCGTGCGGGGGCGCCGACCGCCGCGGCCAGCATCCGCAGGTGGCCGTGCGCCTTGCGGCCCGGGTGGCCCGCCACGGCGGCCGCGCCCGGCCCGGGACCGGGCAGCAGCACGCCGACCTCGCGCTCGGGGCGGCGCAGCCGGCGGTAGGTGCGACCGTCGAAGAGCGTGATGCCCTGGCCGCGTTCGAGTTCGAGCATCAGCCGCAGCGCGGTGGACTTGCCCGCGCCCTCGGCGCCGAGCAGCGCGGTCACCATGCCGGGCCGGGCGTCGAAGGTCAGATCGAGCACCGCGGGCGGCGCGCCCTTGCGGTAGACCTTGGTCAGTCCGGTGATCTGGATCATCGCTGCCTGCTCCCATGCCCTCGGCCGACCTGCCCGACGCGGGGCGCCCCCTGGTGTGTTGGCGCGTGCCAGCACGGCCCCGCGCCAGCACATTAGGGGCCGGTGGCGGAGATTCCGGGCATTACGGGAGCGGCGCGGGCCCGTCGGCCACCCACCTCACCCGATCAGGGGACAATCCGATCCTGCGATTCCCGGGTCGGGGGGAGTCGACGGCGGGCCGGGGCCGGGTCAGGACTCCGGGCGCAGCATGGGCGGGTTGAGGACGGTCGCGCCGCCCGCGGTGAACAGCTGGGCGGGGCGGCCGCCCTGACGGGTCGTCGTGCCACCGGAGGGCAGCAGGAAGCCGGGGGTGCCGGTGACCTTGCGGTGGAAGTTCCGCGGGTCCAGGACCACGCCCCAGACCGCCTCGTAGACCCGGCGCAGCTCTCCGACGGTGAACTCGGTGGGGCAGAAGGCGGTGGCGAGGGAGGAGTACTCGATCTTGGAGCGGGCGCGTTCCACGCCGTCGGCGAGGATCAGCCCGTGGTCGAAGGCGAGCGGGACGCCGTCGACCGGGCTCCGGCCGAGCAGTTCGCCGACCGGGGCCCAGCGGGCACTGCTGGCGTCGCCGCCGGCCCGGGGGGTCGGCAGGTCGGGGGCGAGGACCAGGTAGGCGACGCTGACCACCCGCATCCGGGGGTCGCGCTGCGGGTGGCCGTAGGTGGCGAGCTGCTCCAGGTGGGCACCGGCCGCGCCGGGGCCGACCGCCTCGTGGCCGGGGGCGGAGTGTGCGCGCAGGCCGGTCTCCTCGGCCAGCTCCCGGGAGGCGGCCTCGGCCAGGCCCTCGTCCGGGCGGACGAAGCCGCCGGGCAGTGCCCAGTACCCCTGGAACGGCGGCTCGCCGCGTCTGACCAGCAGGGCGCAGAGCGCGTGGTCGCGCACCGTCAGCACCACCAGGTCAACCGTGACAGCGAACGGGGGGAAGGCCGACGGATCGTAGCGCGACATGGCGACGATCATAGTCGTCTCTCTGACGATAAGCACAGGCCTGTACACGGACCGCGCCCGGCCCTCCTGAGGTGTCGCCGGAGCCGGGCGGGCCCGGGCAGGGGTGTCAGCGGGCGCCCAGTTGCAGCTCCGCGGAGGCCTCCTCGACCATCGCCACGCCGATCCGGCTCACCCGGACCGAGAAGGGCTCGCCGGCGACCCGCAGGCCGGTCAGCTCCAGCTCGCCGAGCGGAGCGGTGCTGGCCGGGCGGACCAGGACCCGGCCGCCCGGCACGTCGGGGCGGACCCCGGCGAGCGCGAACACCGCGTGCGCGGCGCCGGCCGCCGAGACCGCTGCCGGGCGGCAGGCGGCCGGGTGCGGCACCGGCGGGCAGCCGGGGATCCGCTGCTCCCCCGCGTACATCTCGGGCAGCCGCCCTTCGTAGTGGGCGGCCGCGGCGAGCAGGCCCTCCAGCAGGGCGCCGGCCTCGTTCTCATGGCCGGCTTCGGCCAGCCCGGCGATCGCCAGCGCGGTCTCGTGGACCCGCACCGCGCCGCCGCGGTGGCCCAACGGGTTGAAGCGGGGGGACTTGGCGCTGAGCGTGCGCAGGCCCCAGCCGCTGTCCAGCTCCGGCGCGGCCAGGCGCTGGGCCAGCAGTCGGGTCTGTTCCCGGTCCAGCAGGCTCTCGTGCCGGCCGCCGTCGGCGGCGAGCCCGGTGTCCAGCAGGTGCACCAGGCAGGAGGCGACGGCCGGCAGCGGCTGGCCGCCCGGCGCCAGCGCGGCGGCGGGGCGTCCGCCGGAGAGGTCGTCGATCCAGAACCGCTCGCGGAAGCACCCGCGCAGTTCGGCGGCCCAGCCGCGCCACTCCTCGGCGCCGGGGCGGCCGAAGGCCTCCAGCAGTTCGGCGCCGTGCAGGGCGGCGCGGTGGGCCTGCGCCTGGACCTCGGCCCGGGCAGCCACCGGGTGGGCGGCGCGGTCCTCCGCCGGGCGGCTGAGGTCGGTGACGAAGCCGTCGACCAGGCCCTCGCGGAGGGCGGCCAGGGCCCGCTCCGCGGCCGGGAGCAGGTCGGCGGTCTCCGCACGGGGCAGGCCCCAGCGCCAGGCCTCGGCCAGCACGGTGACGAACAGCAGGGTGGCCTCGGTGGCGGTGCAGGTGGGCGGCAGCTCGGGGCCGCCGTGCCGGAGGGCGCCGGGCAGCAGGCCTTCGGTGCGGCCCGGGGCGGCGGCGGGCTGCTGACGGCGGGCCAGCGCCCGGAGGGTGCCGGCGGCGAGCCGGGTGCCGAGCGGCAGGGTGAGCCGGGCGGCCCAGAGCGCGTCGGCCGGGGCGAGGCCGAAGCGCCAGGGCGCGCCGGAAGCCGGGTAGAGGTCGGTCGGGCGGTCCGGGTCGGCGAACAGCAGCCCGCCGAGGGCGTCCAGGGAGCGGGTGACCAGCAGGGCGGCCCGGGCGTCGTCGCTGCGGACCTCCGGTTGGGCCCAGGGCAGCGGCACGCCCGTGCCCCGCCCGCCGGGCGGCCGCGGGCCGGGGGCGGTGCTCTCCAGTTCGGCGCGCAGCTCGACCGACCAGCGGGCGCCGGGTTGCACCTCCAAGTCCCACCGGAGCACCCCGGCCCCGGCCAGCACCGCGTGCGGGGAGGGCTTGGCGCTGACCACCGCGCTGTGCGCCGGGCCGGCCCAGCGCAGCCCGGCGGACTGCACCTGGCCCGGCAGGTCGGCCGGGCGGTGCCCGGCGGCGATCTCGGCGACCGGGCCGAGGTCGGTGCCGAGGGCGATCTCCATCGGCAGCCGGGCGGGCCGGCCGCCGGTGTTGCGCACGATGACGGTCTCCACTCCGTCCGCGTGACGCAGCCGCTCGACGGTGAGCGCCGGGTCCGGGTCGAGGTCGCCGGGGAGCCGGACGGCGCCGAGGAAGCGGGCCTGCGCGGTGCTGGTCAGGGCGCCCTGGAGCGGCAGCGGCTCCATGCCGCCCAGACGCAGCTCCATCCGGGCGAGCACCCGGACGCCGTTGCGGTAGAAGCCGTGCAGGCCGTGGCCGCGCAGCTGGCCGTCCGGTCCGGAGGCGGCCATCGCGGGGGCGTTGACGCAGAGCACCGCGTGGTGGACGGCGGGGGGCTGCGGCCTTGGCGGGGCCGTGAGCCGACTCGGGCCGACGGGTGCCCCCGCCGGTCCGGCCGTCTGGACCTGGTCGGGACGGCCGACCGGTCTCGGCGCGCCGACCACGCTCTCGGCCGGCATGGCCTGTGGTGGCCTCATGGCGGTCACCGGACTCTCCTCCCCTCGGCGGTCCGGTGGCCTGGTCAGGCCGGTGGGCCGCGAGCACGCTCGATCGCGTGCTGATGGTGCCGGGCCGGCGGGGTGCCCCGTCGGCGGGTGTGCCGTGTCTGGCCGTACCCGGTGCCGGGCCGTGCCATGCGGTGCGCGGTACCGGGCCGGTACCGGCCCACCGCACCTTCGCGTCGGGCCCGCCGCGGTGCCCGGCGCGTCGTCAGGTCCGGTGGCCCGGACCGCCGGTGGCGCCCGACCCGTGGGCCGCGACGGCGGCCGAGCCAGGTGACCCGAGCGGGCCCCGCACGCTCCGGTGCCCCGGTGCCGTGGCCGCCCCGCTCGGCGGGCGGTCCGCCCGGAACCTGCCGCCGGACGGCCGTCGGCCGGTCGCCGGGCCCCCGGGGTGAACGCCGCGCACCGCCTCCAGGTCACGCCCGGCGACGGGTGCGGCCCGTCGAGCCCGGCCCGCCGGGCGGTCGTGCCGCAGCCGTCGAGCCGTCACGGTCGGGCCGTCACCGGGCTGCCACCAGGGCGGCGCGGTCTCGCCGTCGGGTGGCAGCGGCTGCGTCCCGGCCCGCGGCCTGCCGTGCAACCCGCCCCGGCCCGGCATCGTATGCCTGGCCGAGTGGGCGGTGACCGTCGAACCGGTGCCCGACCGCGGTCAGGATACGGTGCGGGGGTCGCGGCGCCCGCACCCGGTGACCCCGTGAGCCGCGACCTGACCGCTGTGACCAGCAGAGACCGAGGAGTTGCATGTCCACCGTCAGCCGGCTGCCCGGGATTGTTACGACCGACCACGTCTTCCAGGCCCCCCTCGACCACGCCGACCCGCAGGGCGAGCAGATCGAGGTGTACGCCCGCGAGGTGGTGGCCGCCGGCCGCGAGCAGGCCGACCTGCCCTGGCTGGTCTTCCTCCAGGGCGGGCCCGGCGGCAAGGCCGCCCGCCCGCTCGGCCGCGACGCCTGGCTGGAACGCGCCCTCGACGACTACCGGGTGCTCCTGCTCGACCAGCGCGGCACCGGTCGCTCCACGCCCGCGACCCGGCAGACCCTCGCCCGGCGCGGCGGTGCCCAGGAGCAGGCGGACTACCTGGCGCACTTCCGCGCGGACTCGATCGTGCGGGACGCCGAGCTGATCCGCCACCAGCTGCTCGGCGCGGACCGGCGCTGGAGCGTGCTCGGCCAGAGCTTCGGCGGCTTCTGCACCCTCACCTACCTCTCCTTCGCCCCCGAGGGCCTGACCGAGGCCTTCATCACCGGCGGTCTGTCCGGCCTCGGCAGTTCGGCGGACGACGTCTACCGTGCCGCCTACCCGCGGGTGGTCCACAAGAACGAGGACCACTACGCCAGGTTCCCGCAGGACGTCGAGGCGGTACGGCGGATCGCCGCGCACCTCGCCGCCGCCCCCGCGACGCTGCCCGACGGCGGACTGCTGACCGTCGAGGCGTTCCAGGCCCTCGGACCGATGCTCGGCGGCGGCAGCGGCTCCGGCTCCCTGCACTACCTGCTGGAGGAAGCCTGGGTGGACGGCGCGGCCGGCCCCGAGCTGTCCGACACCTTCCTGGCCGGTGTCCAGGCCAAGCTCTCCTTCGCGGAGGGCCCGCTGTACGCCGTGCTGCACGAGTCGATCTACGGCCAGCGCTCGGTGGACCAGGGCGGCACCGCCTGGTCTGCCGATCGGGTCCGCAAGGAGTTCCCGCAGTTCGACGCCCGGGCGGCGCTGGACTCCGGCGCACCGGTGCTGTTCACCGGGGAGATGATCTACCCCTGGATGTTCGACACCGACCCGGCGCTGCGCCCGCTGAAGGAGACCGCGGACCTGCTGGCCGCCCGCACCGACTGGCCCGACCTGTACGACCCGGCGCGGCTGGCCGCCAACACCGTCCCCGTCGTGGCGGCGGTCTACCACGACGACATGTACGTGGACACCGCCGACTCGCTGGCGACCGCCCGCGCGGTGCGCGGTCTGCGGACCTGGATCACCAACGAGTGGGAGCACGACGGCCTTCGGGCGAGCGGCGGCAAGGTGCTCGACCGCCTGATCAAGCTGGCGCACGGCGAGGCCTAGCGAAGCCCGCCCGGGCCGGGCGGCGAGGCTCCGGACGGCCCCTGACGGACGCCCGGCGAGGTCAGCGCGCATGGTGGGCTCCCCTCGCCGCCCGGCGGACGCCCCGGCACCGGTGGCGCCCGGCGGCCGACGGTGCGGCGGCGGCCCGGGACACCGCTGTCCGGCCGAGCCGCAGACCCCGGGCGGACCGCTGCCGGGGCACCGGAGCGCACCCGGGCACCGGTAGCAGGGCGAGCGGGCCCGGACTGTCCGGACGCGGAGCCGGCTCGGCGGGGCCGGCCGGGCCGACGGGGCCGTGCTCGGCCGCCGCCGCTGTGGCCTGAGCCGCCTTCGAGGCCTTCCGGCGGGCGGGCCGGCGGCGGCGTGAGGCCCCCGCCGGCCCGGGCAGCCCCGACGGCCCACCGCGGCCAGCCTGGTTACCACCCAGGCCCTCGGTGGGCGCCGGTCCCGGTTCGCCACCGGGCGCCGGCACGGGTCCACCCGCCTCGCGCCGCCGACGCTGCGCCTCGACCGCCGCGAGCAGCGCATCGGGCGTCATACCGTCGTTCAACGACTCGTACAGCAGCTCGGCCAGCAGGTAGGACGGGTCGAGCCGGAGGACGTGGCCCAGCACGACGCGGGCCGTCGCGGTGTCCCCCGCCACCCAGGAGGCCCAGGCCAACAGGGTGAGCGGGGCCACCGCACAGCCCTCGTAGGGCGACACGGCGCGCCGGGCGAGGAAGCGCCAGAGCCGCTCGGCGGGCGCGAGCTCGGCGGGCCGGGCGTACTCGACTCCGCGATCCCGGGTGAGGCGGTCCCGCAGGGCGACCAGCAGCCGGGCCGCCCGCTCCTCGTCGAGCTCCCGGGCCCCGGCTGCGAACTCGGCGAAGGCCTGGTCGAGCAGGTCGGCACCCTGCTCCTGGACGGACGCGCCCCCGGAGCCCCCAGCGCCGTCAGCGCCGTTGGCGGCCTCAGCGGCCTCGGCCCGGGCGAGCGCCGCGCGCTGGGCGTCCGCCCCCGGCGGGCCGATCGGAGCCAGCCCGCCGATGATCGCCTTCCGGCTGCCACGCGGCGCGAGGCCGGCGAACGCCGCGGCGGCGGCCGCCGGGCCCGGGCCGGGGGCACGGCGGATCGGGTTGCCCGCCGGATCGCAGCACCCGGCGCGGCGACAGAGGAAGGACCACCAGCGGCCGTCCGAGACGCAGAGCGACTCTTTGACGGCCACCCCCCTGCGCCCGAAGGCCGCGCGGAGGTCGCCCGCCAGCGGCCGCAGGCCGTCCACCACCGGAGGGGCGTGCGCCGTGGTCCGATCCTGGCAGAGGTAGAGGAGCACTTGGACCGGCCGCTCGCCGTGCCTCTCGGAGAGGGCGACCAGCAGGGCGGCCGTCTCCTCCGCCGCAGCCGGCCACTGCTCGGGCGACTCCGGGACGTCCGCCCGGATCACTCCGCCCTGGTGCAGGTCGGGGCCCTGGAGGCCGACCGCGACGATGCTGTCGTCGGGGTAGAACCCCAGGAGGTAGGGCAGCAGCTCGGCCATGTCGGCCGGGCCGCGCATGGTGACCGGCCGGTGGCCGGAGGACGGGCCGAGGGTCAGGGTGACGCGCTCGTTGTTCATGACGCTCCCGTTGTTCATGACGCTCCGGTTGTTCGCGGCGTTCATGACCGGAAGCGTGACGCAATCCGAGAGACACACCGGATTTTTCTCTTTTCCTGTGGATAACCCCGCCCTCGTTTTCCGCTTCCCTCATTCGGAGCACACCGCGCCCACTCCCCCGGGTGATTAGTCGGCGGCCGTTCAGCTGAGGAGCTGATGAAATACATCCGGCCTCCACCTCTCCGCAGCCCCGGCATTCGCCCCATGTCAGCGGCTCGGGGTTACATGGACGCCATGCAGCAGTCCGAGAACCACACCACCGCCACCGCCGACCGCGCCGAGGTCCGGGCGCGGGCCGAGGCCGTCCTGCGCGAGCTCGCCGGGCCCGGTGCCGCCCTGCGCGAGGACCAGTGGACGGCCATCGAGGCCCTCGTGGTCGACCACCGCCGCGCCCTGGTCGTGCAGCGCACCGGCTGGGGGAAGTCCGCGGTCTACTTCATCTCCACCGCCCTGCTCCGGGCCCGGGGCGCCGGGCCGACGGTGATCGTCTCCCCGCTGCTCGCCCTGATGCGCAACCAGGTCGAGTCGGCGGCCCGGGCCGGCATCCACGCCCGGACCATCAACTCGGCCAACACCGACGAGTGGGACGAGATCCAGGCCGAGGTCTCCGCCGGGAAGGTCGACGTCCTGCTGGTCAGCCCCGAGCGGCTGAACAACCCCGACTTCCGCGACCAGGTGCTGCCCAAGCTCGCCGCCTCCACCGGCCTGCTCGTGGTCGACGAGGCCCACTGCATCTCGGACTGGGGCCACGACTTCCGCCCCGACTACCGCCGGCTGCGCACGATGCTCGCCGAGCTCCCGCCCGGCGTCCCGGTGCTGGCCACCACCGCCACCGCCAACGCCCGGGTCACCGCGGACGTCGCCGAGCAGCTCGGCACCGGCAGCACCGACGAGCACGCCCTGGTGCTGCGCGGACCCCTCGACCGGGAGAGCCTCACCCTGGGCGTGCTGCCCCTGCCCGACCCGGCGCACCGGCTGGCCTGGCTCGCCGACCACCTCGACCGGCTGCCGGGCTCGGGCATCGTCTACACCCTGACGGTGGCCGCCACCGAGGAGGTGACGGCCTTCCTCCGCGAGCGGGGCTTCCCGGTGGCCTCATACTCCGGCCGCACCGAGGACGCCGAGCGCCGCACCGCCGAGGCCGACCTGCTGGCCAACCGGGTCAAGGCGCTGGTCGCCACCTCCGCGCTGGGCATGGGCTTCGACAAGCCCGACCTGGGCTTCGTGGTGCACCTGGGCTCGCCCAGCTCGCCGATCGCCTACTACCAGCAGGTCGGCCGGGCCGGGCGCGGCGTCGACCGGGCCGAGGTGCTGCTGCTGCCCGGGCGCGAGGACGAGGCGATCTGGCGCTACTTCGCCTCGCTGGCCTTCCCGCCGGAGGAACAGGTGCGCCGCACCATCGACGCACTGGCCGAGGCCGGCCGCCCGCTGTCCACCGCCGCGCTGGAGCCCCGGGTGGACCTGCGCCGCACCCGGCTGGAGACCATGCTCAAGGTGCTCGACGTGGACGGCGCCGTCCGCCGGGTCAAGGGCGGCTGGACGGCCACCGGGCAGAGCTGGGCGTACGACACCGCCCGGTACGCCAAGGTCGCGGCCTCCCGCGAGGCCGAACAGCGGGCGATGCGCGAGTACGCGGCGACCACCGGCTGCCGGATGGAGTTCCTGCGCCGCCAGCTGGACGACGAGCAGGCCCGTCCGTGCGGCCGGTGCGACAACTGCGCGGGGCCGCTGCACACCACCGAGGTCTCCGCCGAGGCGCTGGACGCGGCCCGGGCCGCCCTCGGCCGCCCGGGCATCAGCTTCGAGCCTCGCCGGCTCTGGCCCACCGGGATGGACTCCCTCGGCGTGCCCCTCAAGGGCCGGATCCCGGCGGGCGAGCAGGCCGAGAACGGGCGGGCGCTCGGCCGGCTGTCCGACATCGGCTGGGGCAACCGGCTGCGCACCCTGCTGGCCGACCAGGCCCCGGACGTACCGGTCCCCGGAGAGGCCGTGGACGCCCTGGTCGCGGTGCTCGCCGACTGGGCCCGCGGCCCCGGCGGCTGGGCCGGGCCCGCGACGGCGGACGGCGCCCGGTTGGAGCGGCCGGTCGGCGTGGTGGTCATGGCCTCCTCGACCCGCCCCCAGCTGGTGGGCAGCCTCGGTGCGCGGATCGCCGAGATCGGCCGGCTGCCGCTGCTCGGCCGGATCGAGTACGCCGACGGTCGGCCCCCGCACGGCGCGCGCAGCAACAGCGCCCAGCGACTGCACTCGCTGGCCGGCGCGCTGACGCTGCCGCCGGAGGTGGCGCAGGCGGTGGCCGAGGCCGGCGGGCCGGTACTGCTGGTGGACGACCTCGTCGACTCGGGCTGGACGGTCACCGTGGCCGCCAGGCTGCTGCGCCGTGCCGGGGCGAGCGCGGTGTTGCCCCTGGTGCTGGCCGTGCAGGGGTGACCGGGCGGCAGCGGGCCGCCACTCCACCCATCACTCGAATGGCCTAACGAAGGGAGAAGGCAGCCCACTCGCGAACACGCGGGACGCCGGAGCGGGGAAAGGAGTGGTCACCGTGCCGATAGCGGTTCACCGGACCCCGCACACGGTCTGGATCAAGGTCCAACCCCGCCCGAACGACGCTCGGAACACGGTGGAACATATCCGGCGGAACGTGGGCTTTCGGGTGGCGTTCATCGTTTCATCGTTGCCGCTCCACCCCGGATACCGCGAGAATTGGCGCGTACCCGAAACCCTGTCCGCTGGACCCGGCCTTCGGCGTACCCACGTACCCGCGTGCCAGTGGGTCAGGAAGGAGGATCGTGATCAACGGTATCGGCCGAGGTCAGCATCCCCTCGCCCGGAGTTCGGCGCCCAGACGGCTGCTGGACCTGGAGACCTGGACCGCCTCGGGGATCCCGTTGCTGCGCGACCCGCGCGAGTTCGTGGTGGAACTGCACCAGCGCCACCTGCCCCAGCCGGGCACGGTCGTGATCGCCGTCCTCAACGCGCTGCACCACGTGTCCGCCTCGGCCTCGTTCACGCCCTGGCCACACGACACCGACGGCTGGCAGCACCGCAACGCCGTGCTCACGCACCTGCGCCAGATCACCCCGCACGACCTGCGGCTGGCCGAACCGACCCGCACGGCCGTGCTGTTGCGCTGCCGCGAGGGCGCACCCGGCTGGACCGAACAGGACGGCGCCTGGATGTGGGCGCTGCGGGACGCGGCCGTCCTGCACGGCCTGCGCTGCGGCTCGTACATCGGGCTCACCCCGGCGGGCTGGCACGTCCTCGGGGACGGCCGGAGCGGACGCGATCCGCACGCGGGCTCGTGGGCGGACGGGGTGGTGCACACCGTCACGGAGCTGCCGCCGCGCTCGGCGCTGGACGCCCCGCGCGGCCAGCGTGCCCGGCACCAGGCGGCCGAACGGGCCCAGCACACCCGGCAGTCCGAGCACCCGTGGCCCCCGGCGCGGGTCGCCGCCGTCCAGCCAGCCCGGCGCACCGGCACCTGCTGACCCCACTGGTCCCGCCGACACCCACGGGCCGCGGCCACGGGCGACGCCACGATCGCAGACGATGCCACGGCCGGAGCCGACCCCAAGGCCCGACAGCCGACACCAGGACCAGGCACGGGCGCGAGACCAGGCACGGGCGCGAGACCAGCCACGGGTCGGCCCGCGCCCCGGACCGTACGCCCTCGCCGCCACCGGGGCACGACGGACCCGGGCCCGGCACCGTACGGCGCCGGGCCCGGGGTGGCTCCGTCGTGGTCAGGCGCCGATCGAACGGCCGGGCGCGGTTCCGGCCGCCCCGGTGGCGACCGGGCCGGCGTCACCGCAGACCACGAGCAGCGCGGTCGTGTGGCCGAGCGCCTTGGCGTGGGCCTCGGCGGCCCGGACGGCCGTCCCGCCGTTGACCACCAGGACGACCACCTCCCGGTGCACCGGGCGGGTCAGCGCGACGTCCGCGTAGAACACGTCGCCGCCCTCGGCGAGCTGCGCCCAGTAGCGCTCCTCACCGAAGGAGAGTTCGTGCTGCTGCCACGGGTGCGCCTCGCCGACCGTCAGCACCAGGATGTCGCCCGGGTCGCGGCCGGCGTCCAGCAGTCGGTCGACCGCGGCGTCCGCGCGTTCCAGCGCCCGCGCCGGGGTGGCGGCGACGCGCTGGATCTCGACCTGCGGTTCGGCGCCGCCCGAACGGCGCTGCGCCGGCGAGGGCTTGGGGATCAGTCGTGGCGAACCGGAACGGTCGGCGCGCGGGGGTGCCGGGCGCGGCGGTGCCGGACGGGGGCCGGGCACCGGAACGGCGGCGACGGTGGTGGGTGCGGTGGAAGAAGCGCCGCCGTTGGCAGGCGCGCGGAGGGCTTGTGCGTCCGACTCGCGGGGGAAGGGAACGCCGGGGCCCGGGAGGCTCTCGTGAATCTCCGACTCCTCGGGGAAGACAGGCATACCCGGATATCTATCAAATGCCGCTCGAACACGCACGCGCACCCCACCCATTGGGCACCGCACACCCACCGCCCCACCCAGGCAATTCCAGACGGACCGTCAGAAACCGAGCGTCAACTGTTCGTCGGCGGAGCCTTCGACCGCACCCGCGACGTCCCGGACGCGCTTCAGGTGCCGCCACTTCGGCAGCGCGTCCAGGTATGCCCAGGAGAGCCGGTGATGCCCGGTGGGGCCGAACTCCTCCAGCGCGGCGCGGTGCACCGGGGACGGGTAGCCGGCGTTGTCCGCGAAGCCGTATTCCGGGCATTCCTCGCCGAGTTCGGCCATCAGCCCGTCGCGGTGGACCTTGGCGAGCACCGAGGCGGCGGAGACGCAGATGCAGGACTGGTCACCCTTGATCACCGTGCGCACCCGCCAGGGGCCGCCCAGGTAGTCGTGCTTGCCGTCCAGGATCACCGCGTCGGGCTCGACCGGCAGCGCCTCCAACGCGCGGACGGCGGCCAGCCGCAGCGCCGCCGTCATGCCGAGTTCGTCGCACTCCTGCGGCGAGGCATGGCCGAGCGCGTAGGCGGTGACCCAGTCGGCGAGGACCGGGGCGAGCGCACGGCGGCGCAGTTCGGTGAGCAGCTTGGAGTCGGTCAGCCCCTCCGGAGCCTTGCGCAGGCCGGTGACGGCCGCGCCCACGGTGACCGGGCCGGCCCAGGCGCCGCGCCCGACCTCGTCCAGGCCGACGACGATCTTGGCGCCGGCCCGGCGGAGCGAGCGCTCGACGGAGTGCGTCGGCGGGACGATGGGCAATGCGAGTTCCGTTCGGCGGAGGGGCAGCCCGTTCAGCTGGGCAGCATCCAGCCTAAGCCCCGCCGCTCAGCCGCCCGGGCCGGCTGCCGACAGCCCCGCCCGCGGAGCCGCAGCAGCGGCCGCACTCAGGCGCGGATCAGCGGGTACAGCACCTCGTCCAGCAGCCGGGCCCCGAAGTCCGGCCCCGTGTTCTCCCGGCCGCAGATCTTCACCTGGTAGAGCAGCATCGCCGGGACGACGTCCGCGACCAGCGCGGTGGCCGCGCCGGGCCGGACGTCGCCGCGGTCGGCGCCGCGGCGCAGGATCGCCAGGATGGTCTCCTTGGTCGGCTCGATCACCCGCTGGCCGATGAAGTCCTTGAACACCTCGGCCCGTTCATGGTCGATCTCGCCCATCAGCGTCTGGATCGCGGCGCCCGTCGGGGAGTTCATCGCGCCCATGAACACCTCGATGAGCTGCCGCAATTCGAGATCCGCGGACCCGAGGTCGGGGGTGTCGTAGGGGCGTGGGAGAGTGGCGTCCAGGGCGTCGATGACCAGTTCGTCCTTGGACGCCCAGCGCCGGTAGAGCGCGGCCTTCCCGGTCCGCGCCGCGCCGGCGACGCCTTCCATCGTCAGCCGCGCGTATCCGCCGGAGGTGAGCTGGTCGATCGTGGCCTCGAAGATCGCGTTCTCCAACTCCTTCCCCCGGCGCCGCACCGGCCGCGTGAGGGCCTCGCGGGCGACCCGCATCGGGCAGTGAGCCGCCGGCTCGGGCATCGCCCCCGGTCGCGCCGCGGGTGACGGGGGCGCGTCCGCCGCCGCAAGCGGTCGGGCGCCCGCCCGACCGGTCGCCCGGTCCGCCGTCAGACGCCGCACCAACCGATCCATCGCCACCATCCTTAGGGAACGCTTGCGTTCACAATCAGGCCCAGGATATCGTCCACATTAGTGAACGATCCCGTTCCTTCCTAGCCCGCGCCAGACCGTGGGCTCACGCCGGACCAGTCGGTCCGCAGCGTACGAAGCACGCAGCCAGGCACATAGCCAGCAGGGGGCACAATCGTGGCTATCTCCGACACGATCAGCAAGAACTCACCACCACAGAGCAGTCGGGGCCGGGGCAAGGGCATCACCCTGACCGTCATCGCGGCCACGCAGTTGATGGTGGTGCTCGACGCCACCATCGTGAACATCGCGTTGCCGCAGATCAGGGACGCACTGAACTTCTCGACCACCAACCTGTCGTGGGTCATCAACGCCTACACGCTGACCTTCGGCGGGCTGCTGCTGCTCGGCGGGCGCGCGGGCGACATCCTCGGCCGCCGCCGGGTGTTCATCTTCGGGACCCTGCTGTTCGGCTTCGCCTCCCTGCTGGGCGGATTCGCCCAGGACGGCGGGATGCTGCTGGCCGCCCGCGCGCTCCAGGGCATCGGCGGCGCGATCTGCTCACCGACGGCATTCGCCCTGATCGCCACCAACTTCGAGGAAGGGCCGGAACGCAACAAGGCGTTCGGCGTCTTCTCGGCGGTGGCCGGATCCGGTGCCGCGATCGGCCTGCTGGCCGGCGGTCTGCTCACCGAGTACCTGGACTGGCGCTGGGTCTTCTTCGTCAACGTGCCGATCGCCGCGCTGATCGCGCTCGCCGCACCGCGCTACATCGCCGAGTCCGAGCGCCACGCGGGCCGCTTCGACCTGCCGGGCGCACTCACCTCGACGCTCGGCCTGGTCGGCCTGGTCTACGGGTTCATCCGGGCCGCCTCGGACGGCTGGTCGGACAGCATCACGCTCGGTTCCTTCGCGGGCGGTGTGCTGCTGCTCGCCGCGTTCGTCGTGATCGAGAACCGCACCGACCAGCCGATCACCCCGCTGCACCTGCTCGCCAACCGCAACCGCACCGGCGGCCTGGTGATGATGCTCTGCCTGGCCGCGGCCATGTTCGGCATCTTCTTCTACATCACGCTCTTCGTGCAGGGCCCGCTCGGCTACAGCCCGCTGAAGGCCGGCGTGTCCTTCCTCCCGATCAGCGTGTCGATCATCATCGCCGCGCAGCTCGCCTCCAGCCTCCAGGCCAAGTACGGCCCGAAGCCGTTCATGGCGGGCGGCGCCCTGCTGGTCACCGTCGGCCTCACCTGGCTGACCCAGATGAGCAAGGACAGCGGCTACCTGGACGGGGTGCTCGGCCCCACGGTCATCTTCGGCTTCGGCATGGGCCTGATCTTCGTCCCGGTGATGCTGCTCGCGGTCGCGGGCGTCCCCGGCCAGGAGACCGGTGCCGCATCCGGCCTGCTGAACTCCATGCAGCAGATCGGCGGTTCGCTCGGCCTGTCGATCCTGACCACGGTCTTCGCGCACTACGCCACCGCCGAGGGCAAGCTCCAGCAGCCGAAGTTCCTCCAGTCGGCCACTCCGGACCAGCTGGCCTACCTCCAGCAGCACCACGAGTTCCCGAAGGGCACCGACGCCGCCAACTCGGTCCTCACCCAGGGGATTTCGCACGGCTTCATCGTGGGCGCCGTACTCGCCGGGCTGGCGCTGGTGGTCTCGGTCTTCGTGATCAAGGCCAAGGCCAGCGACCTGCCGAGCGGGGCCTCCGGCGTCGCGATGCACTGAGCCCGACCAGGCCGCACCGCACCACACCGGGCCGACCGGGAGCAGCACGCTCCCGGCCGGCCCGGCCGCGTTTCCCGGCCGCGTTTCCCGGCCGCACACCAGCCCCGCCCCAAACGCACGCCCCCCGAGACAGGCGCAGGCGTCAGGGCCAGAGGTCCTGGTACCTCATCCCGGCCCGCTCGCAGGAGGTGCGCCCCTCCTCCAGCTGGTCCACCAGCGGCCGTTGCGCCAGGATCTCCCGGGCCCGGGCGGCGGAGGCGCTGGTCGCGTACCAGGGCTGTCCGGGGTGGTTCTCCAGCCCGGCGCGGATCAACTGCAACGCGCAGGTCCGCTGGGCGGCGGGGAGCCGGTCCAGGGCGGGGGCGGCGTCCGGCGAGAGGTCGCGGACGTTGCGCAGGTCGATCCGGGAGGTCCGCTCGAAGCGGGCGACGTTCTGCTCGGCGATGATCGCGTCCGGGCCCATCAGCCCGTACACCGCCGCCGTGAGCATGCCGCTGAGGACGACGACGCGGGGCAGCCAGCCCGCCGAGCGGGTCAGCCCGGCGGTGATCAGCAGCAGCAGGACGGCGCCGAGCCAGCCCTCGACCACCAGCACCCAGAGCCGCAGCCTGGTCAGTCCGGAGGCGTCGACGTAGAACCACATCCGGCCGAGCGCCGAGGCGACCACGACCAGGGCGAGCACGCAGAGCGCGCCGAGCAGGATCCGCGCCACCCGGCGGTCGGCGGGCGTGCTGCGCGGGGCCCAGCGCTTGGCGACCGCCACCACGACCAGGGTGAGCGCGGTGATCACGCTCAGCTGCCAGAAGCCCTGCCGGGCGTACTCGGAGCGGCTCATCCCGGTGTTGCGCAGGACGGCGTCGGCGCCACCGAGCACCACCAGGGCCTGGATCACCGCGAAGGCGCCGAACATCAGGTTGAGCGCGACCAGCGGCAGCGCCCACTCCAGCCGGCGGCGGGCCCGGCCCGGCCGGACGACCGTACGGTCCCAGCGGCGGGGCCCGGCCGCGATGTGGGCGAAGCCCAGGGCGGTGAACGCCCCCAGTGCGAACAGCACCGCGCGCAGCGGGAGCCCGCCGAGGTCGAGGCTGGGGCTGAGGCTGCCCAGCAGGTCCGCCATGGCGGCGTCCGCACCGGCGAACAGCAGGCCGAAGACGGTCAGCAGGACGGCGGCGACCGCGAGCGCCTTGAGCACCGGGACGATCCGGCCCCGGTGGGGCAGGCTCCGGCCGCGCAGCCCGTCCCTCAGCCAGAGCGCGCCGGGCGGCAGCTGCCAGAGGACGGCGGGCAGGGGGAGCAGGACGCCCGCCCAGCGGCGGCCGCCGTGCAGCGCGAGCGAGGCCAGGCCGAGCGCGCACCCGATGGACAGCGTCACCGGCCAGCCCGCCTCCCAGAGCGCCGGGACGGCGAGCAGGGCGACGGCGAGCAGGCTCCACACCACCGTCCAGGGCCGGATCCGGCGGCCCGCCGACCGGGCGGCGAGACCGGCCGCGGCAGCGGTGGCCCCGGCGCAGATCAGCAGGTTGACGCCCACCCCGTCGAACAGCAGCCAGGCCGTCAGCAGGCCGGTGAGCAGCGCCAGGAGGAGGACCCGGGGCGTGGCGGCCGCCCTGCGCTCGGGGTCGCTCGGACGCAGCCACCCGTGGTGCGGCGGCACGGTTACGCCGGACCCCCAATGGGGGCTGGGCGGCGTCGCGGGTCCGGGCTCGGGTGGCAGGTCGGCCGGGGCGGGCGTGGACGGGCCGGACATGAGTCCCCCTCGGTGGTCGGCGGGCATGCGGAAGCCGCCCTTGGGGCAGTCCGCCGTCGGGCGCGCTCGGCGCCGCGGCTGCAGCCGACTGTAGACCATTCTGAACAGGTTCAAAACTCAGTTCTGAACAAGTTCAGAACTCTTGGCCCGCCTTCCCGCCACCGCTCCCGCAGCCCTCCCGCGGCCCCTCCACCACCCCTCGGTTACCCCTTCACCGACCCCGCCAGCAAGCCCCGGACGAAGTACCGCTGCAAGCTAAAGAAGACGATCAGCGGGACGATGATCGACAGGAACGCCCCGGCCGTCAGCAGCTCCCACCGCCCGCCGAAGGACCCGGACAGCTGCGCCAGCCGGACCGTCATCGGCGCCACCTCCGGCGTGCCGCCCGCGAAGGTCAGCGCGACCAGCAGGTCGTTCCAGACCCACAGGAACTGGAAGATCGCGAACGAGGCCAGCGCCGGGGTGCACAGCGGCAGCACGATCGAACGGAAGATCTTGAAGTGCGAGGCCCCGTCCACCACCGCCGCCTCCATCAGGTCCCGCGGCAGCTGGGCGATGAAGTTGTGCAGCAGGAACACCGCCAGCGGCAGCGCGAACATGGTGTGCGCCAGCCACACCGGCGCGTAGCTGCCCTTCAGGTCCACCGCCGGGATCAACGTCAGCGAACCCAGGTGCGCGCCGCCGGAGAAGAGCCGCAGCAGCGGGATCAGCGCCATCTGGATCGGCACCACCTGGAGCGCGAACACCCCGAAGAACACCGTGTCGCTCCCCCGGAACCGCACCCAGGCCAGCCCGTACGCCGCCATCGCCGCCAGCACCAGCGGGAACAGGGTGGCCGGGACGCTGATCGCCAGCGAGTTCACCAGGAACGGCATCAGCCCGGTGGAGACGCCGGAGCCGCCCTCGAACAGCACCGTGTGGTAGTTGCCCAGGCCCAGGTCCGGGTGGAGGAAGGCGTTCCACCAGCCGTTCGCCGTCACGTCCTGCTTGGGGCGCAGCGAGGTCACCAGCAGGCCCACCGTCGGGATCGTCCACAGGACGGTCACCGCGATCACGAAGACCGAGGCCAGCGGGCTGCTGAAGGCCTTCCGGACCGGGCTGCCGTGCGGCGCGCTCATCGCACGGGCCGGCCTGTCGTGCGGTGCGCTCATCGGACCCCACGCTCCTTCCGCAGCTGGACGATGTTGTAGGCCACCAACGGCAGCACGGCGAGGAAGAGGATCACCGCGAGGGCACTGCCCCGCCCGGTGTCGAACTGCACGAAGGACTGCGAGTACATCTCGTTGGCCAGCACCTGGGTGCCGAAGTTGCCGCCGGTCATGGTGCGGACGATGTCGAAGGCCTTCAGCGTGATGATCATGATGGTGGTCAGCACCACCACCACCGTGGTGCGGATCATCGGCACCGTGACGTACCAGAACAGCCGCACCCCCTGCGCGCCGTCCAGCCGGGCCGCCTCGGTGACCTCGTCGGGGATCGCCTTGATCGCCGCCGACAGCACCACCAGCGCGAAGCCCGTCTGCACCCAGACCATCACCGCCATCAGCAGGAAGGTGTTCAGCGGCTGCGAGAGCATCCAGTTCGGCGGGTCGTCCCAGCCCACCGCGATGGCGAGTTGGCTCAGCAGGCCGATCTGCGACTGGCCCGGTCCGCGCGACTCGTAGACGAACTTGAAGATGATCGAGGCGCCGACCAGCGAGATCGCCATCGGCATGAAGATCAGCGACTTGTACACCGCCTGGCCGCGCATCCGGTCCACCAGCAGCGCCAGCACCAGGCCCAGGCCGGTCGCCGCCAACGGCGCGACCACCAGCCAGAGCAGCGTGTTGACCAGCACCTTCTGCACCGAGTCGGTGGTGAACGCCCAGCCGAAGTTCTCGCCGCCGACGAACCCGCTGCCGTCGGCGTTCTGCAGGCTCAGATAGACCGTGCGGATCAGCGGCACGACCAGTCCCACCAGCAGCAGCACCGCGGCCGGGCCGAGGAACACCACCACCGACAGCGGGCGGGAGAGTCGGCCCCGGGCCCGGCCCGCGGCGAAGAAGACCAGCAGCAGGATGCCGAGGAAGCCCGCGACGGCGCCGAGGCTGTTGCCGAACTTGACCGCCGCGTCACCCCAGGAGCCGGTGGCGAGCGCGGTGGCCGGTGAAGGGGTTCCAGGTACGGACATGACGGTGCGTCCCTCCTGTTCTGGTGGGAAGGGGCGGGCGGTGCGGGTGGGTGGCCCCGCACCGCCCTCGACAGGTGGTCCTGAACGGCGCCCGGCCGGGCCCGGCACGAGTCCGGCTCGGCGCCCACCACGGCCAGGCGCCCACTGCGGCCGAGTACCCACCACGGCCAGGCGCCCACTGGGGGCGTGCGCCTCGTACGGGCGGGCGGCTACTGCGGCCAGGCGGCGTCGATGTCGGCGGCGGTCTTCTGGATCGACTGCCCCTCGGCGAACCAGGCGGTCAGCGACTTCCACTCCTGCCCGGAACCGATGGCGGCCGGCATCAGGTCGGAGCCGTCGAAGCGGAAGGTCGCCGCCGGGTCGGTCAGCGCGTCCGCCGACAGCCGGTCGATCGGGTCGGTGTACAGGCTCTTGTCCACGCCCTGGTTGGCCGAGACCCAGCCCGTCGCGGTCTTCACCCGGCTGCTCGCCCAGTCCGAGCTGGACAGGTAGTTCTGCACCGCCTGCACCTCGGGCCGGCCGGAGAAGGCGGCCAGGAACTCGCCGCCGCCCTCGACCGGGTTGGGGATCGCCGGGTTCACCGCGGGCAGGTGGAAGGCGAACACGTCGCCGTCCGGGCCGACCTTGGTGCCCTTGGGCCACTGCGCCTCGTAGAACGACGCCTGCTGGAGCATGGCGCACTTGCCGGTGAGGACCGGCGCGCCCGCGTCCTGGAAGGTGGTGGTGGCGATCGACTTGACGTCGCCGTAACCGCCGTTGGCCCAGGCCGGGTTCTGCATCCAGCCGGCGACGGTCTTCATCGCCGTGGTGATCTTCTCGTCGGAGAACTTCACCTGGTGGCCGACCCACTGGTCGTACACGTCACCGCCGTACGTGCCGAGCACCACCTCCTCCAGCCAGTCGGTGGCCGGCCAGCCGGTGGCCGTGCCCGAGGCGATGCCGCCGCACCAGGGCTTGGCGCCACCGGACTTGGCGATCCGGTCGCTGAGCGCCATCAGGTCCGCCCAGGTCTTCGGCACCTCGTAGCCGCCCGCCTTGAAGGCCTTCGGCGAGTACCAGACCAGCGACTTCATGTTGGCGCTCATCGGCGCCGCGTAGAAGGTGCCGTTGACCGAGCCGTAGGTCTTCCAGATCGGACTCCACCGGTCCTCGTTGGTGACCGTCTGGGCGGGTGGCTTGACCACCTTGCCGCTCTTCACCATCTGCGCCAGCAGGCCCGGCTGCGGGATGATCGCGAAGTCCGGGGCGTTGCCGCCGGCCACCCGGACCGGCAGCTGGGACTCGAAGTCGTTCGAGCCCTCGTAACTGATCTTGATGCCGGTGCACTTGGCGAACTCGGCCCAGGACTTCTCCAGGTTGTCCGACTCCGGACTGAGGATCGAGGCGAACATCGTCACCGTGGTGCCCGAATGCCCGGCGTACGGCTGGTACTTGGCACAGTCGCCGGACAGCGACGGGACCGCCGCGTCACCCCCGCCGCCCGAACCGCCGGAGCTGTTGGAACAGGCCGCGGTCAGGGCCAGCGCCGCGAGCAGGGCGGGTACGACGGCCAAGCGGCGGCCGGAACCGCGATGACCGGAACTCCTGGACGGCGCGGTCGGGTTGAGGGTCAATGCGGTCCTCCTCGCCAGGGCGTGCTGCCGACGGTGGGCTGAACAACATCGCGCTGTACCGGAGACGGGCGTGCAGAGATCGCGAGCGGGCGACGGACGAACCGATCCGATGACGTTAACGCAGCCGCCAGCCGCCGCCAAGGTCCACGTCGACCTTCATCCGTCGACACCCCGACCGAGAGCTCCGCCCCCGCTCGACAGCACGACGGCCCCGCCCGGAAACCCGGACGGGGCCAAGCATCTTGACTGACTGTCAGTACAGCCGGACCGGCAGCACCTCGATCGCCGTAGTGGCGATCACCTCGGCGGCCTCCTGAGCCGGGAAGGGGCAGCCGTGCTCGCCGTACGGGTAGCTCAGACGCGCCCGGTCGCCCCCGGCCGGGCGGCCGTCCGGCCCGCGCGCCGCCGAACCCGCCGGTTCACGCCAGCACCCCCTCGACAGCCCGCCGGACGGCCTGCGGATCCAGTCCGTGATCGACGATCACCCGGGCGCCGAAGCCGTCCCCCTCCCGGAGGACCCCCAGCAGCAGGTGCCCGACCGCGATCTGACCGGACTTGAGCCGCAGCGATTCGCGCAGCGACAGCTCCAGCGCCTTCTTCGCCCGGGCACTGAACGGACTCCGGCCCGCCCTCGAATCCAACCTGAACCAGCCCCGCCGCTTCGGCTCCTCCTCGGCCGGCGCGTCCAGCGCACCCTCACCGAAGGCCGATTCGACCGCGGCCCGAACGGCGTCCAGGTCCACTCCGATCGAGGCCAGCGCCTGCGTGTCGTCCCCCGGCCCGAGCAGCCGGACCACTGCCCGCCGGGCGGCCCCGTGGTCCAGCCCCAGCCCGATCAGGACGCCGGCGGCCGGGTCGTCCGGCCGGGCCAGGATCGCCAGCAGCAGGTGCTCCGTCCCGATGCGGTCGTGCCGCAGCTCCCCGGCCTCCTGCTGGGCCGCAGCCACCACCTGCCGTGCCGGGTCGGTGAAACGCTCGAACATCGTTCAGCCTCCGTCCTGGTCCTTGCCGGGCCCGCGCCGGGCGTACTTCTTGTGCACCGCCTGCCTGGTGACCCCGAGGCAAACCGCGATGTCCTGCCAGGACCAGCCCCGCGACCGGGCGTTGCCCACCTGCAGGCCTTCCAGGCGGTCCGCCAGGTCGCGCAGCGCGCGGACCGCCCGGAGCCCGACCGCGGGGTCACGGCTGCTCGCCGCGGCCGCGAGTTCTCCGCTCTCACTCATGGCGTCAACTGTGGTTGACAGTTGCGGCGATGTCAACCCTGGTTGACATCAGTGGTCGCCGAACCGCTCCGCCAGCACCTCCTCGAAGGTCCCCCGGCCCACCTTCCGCTCCGGGGTGAGGTTCCCGCCCGCCCGCAGCGCCCGCCCCGAGGCCCCCGGCACCCGCACCGGCAGCAGCACCCGCCGCCGACCCGACGCCCGCAGGTAGGCCTCGGCCAGCTCCCGGTACGGCCGCACCCGCGGCCCGCCCACCTCCGGCGCGTACCCGGCCGGCCCCTCCCGCACCAGCTCCGCCACCCGCACGTCCACCTCCCGCACGTCCACCGGCTGGACCCACGCCCCGCCCGGCACCGGGAACACCGGCAGCCGCGCCGACACGTCGAAGATCCTCAGCAACAGGTCGTGGAACTGCGTCGCCCGCAGCACCGTCCACCCCAGCCCCGACTCCCGCACCACCCGCTCACAGGCGAGCTTCGCCCGGTAGTACGGGATCGGCACCCGGTCGACCCCGACGATCGACACGTACAGCAGGTGCCGCACCCCCGCCCTCCCGGCCTCCGCCACCAGCGTCCGGACCGCGGCCACATCCTTCCGCCCCACCGTGGTCGCGCAGTCCACCACCACCTCGACCCCTGCCACCGCCCCGGCGACCCCCTCCCCGGTCACCAGGTCCCCGACCACCCACTCGACCCCCGCGCCCCCGCTCCGCACCCGCCGGCTCAACCCCCGCACCGCCACCCCGCGCGCGACCAGCAGCCGCACCACCTCCCGTCCCAGAACCCCCGTCGCCCCGGTCACCAGCACCGTCCCCATCACCACACCACTCCTCCCGCCGAACGCCGTCACCCCTACCGACCGCCCACCGCCCCCATCCGTGACATCGGCGTCCGCGAAGTGCCCGGACAAACGAGAAGAGGCGGGGCGAGGACGTGAAGTCCTCGCCCCGCCTCAGCGGTGGCTCACCCGTGCGGGGTCGGTACCGGCTGTCAGCTGCAGCCGCTGGTGGAGCCGCAGCCCTCGCAGAGGTAGCAGCTGCCGGCGCGGCGCATCTTGGTTCCGCAGGAGAAGCAGAGCGGGGCGTCGGCGTTGAGGCCGAGCTGGATCTCGATCAGCTCCGTGGAGTTGTGGGCCTGTGCCGGGGAGGCCTTGGGGGCCTTGGGCGCCTCGACGGCGGGGGCCGGGGTGGCGACCACCGGCGCCGACTGGGCGAGCGACTCGGTGTCGAGCTCCTCGGCCTCCAGCGGCTCGTAGGAGCCCGTGTCCAGGTGGCGCTGGCGCTCCTCGACGGAGTGGATGCCGAGCGCCGAACGGGTCTCGAACGGCAGGAAGTCGAGCGCCAGGCGACGGAAGATGTAGTCGACGATCGACTGCGCCATCCGCACGTCCGGGTCGTCGGTCAGACCGGCCGGCTCGAAGCGCATGTTGGTGAACTTCGAGACGTAGGTCTCCAGCGGCACGCCGTACTGCAGGCCGACCGAGACGGCGATGGAGAAGGCGTCCATCATGCCCGCGAGGGTCGAGCCCTGCTTGGACATCTTGAGGAAGACCTCGCCGAGGCCGTCGTCCGGGTAGGAGTTGGCGGTCATGTAGCCCTCGGCGCCACCGACCGTGAAGGAGGTGGTGATGCCCGGGCGGCCCTTGGGCAGGCGCTTGCGGACCGGGCGGTACTCGACGACCTTCTCGACCGCGGCGGCCGGGGCGGCCACCTCGAGCTTGGGCTCGGAGTCCTTCTTCTTCGCCGAGAGCGGCTGGCCGACCTTGCAGTTGTCGCGGTAGATGGCGAGCGCCTTGACGCCCATCTTCCACGCCTCGAAGTAGATCTCCTCGATCTCCTCGACGGTGGCGGACTCGGGCATGTTCACGGTCTTGGAGATCGCGCCGGAGATCCACGGCTGGATCGCGGCCATCATCCGGACGTGGCCCATGGCCGAGATGACCCGCTCGCCCATCGCGCAGTCGAAGACCTCGTAGTGCTCGGCCTTGAGGCCCGGGGCGTCCACCACGTTGCCGTGCTCGGCGATGTGGGCGACGACCGCCTCGATCTGCTCGTCCTGGTAGCCGAGGCGCTTGAGGGCGCGCGGCACGGTGCCGTTGACGATCTGCATCGAGCCGCCGCCGACGAGCTTCTTGAACTTGACGAGCGCCAGGTCCGGCTCGACGCCGGTGGTGTCGCAGTCCATCATCAGGCCGATGGTGCCGGTGGGGGCGAGCACCGAGGCCTGGGCGTTGCGGAAACCGTTCTGCGCGCCGATCCGCAGGACGTCCTGCCAGGTGTCGTTGGCCACGGCCCAGACCGGGGCGTCCAGGTCGTCGAGCGAGACGGCGGCGAGCGAGGCGTCCGCGTGCTGCTTCATGACCAGCTGGTGCGGGGCGGCGTTGCGGGCGTAGCCGTCGTACGGGCCGACGACGCCGGCGAGTTCGGCGCCGCGGCGGTAGGCGGTGCCGGTCATCAGCGAGGTGATGGCGCCGGCCAGGGCGCGGCCGCCCTCGCTGTCGTAGGCGTGGCCGGTGGCCATCAGCAGGGCGCCGAGGTTGGCGTAACCGACGCCGAGCTGGCGGTAGGCGCGGGTGGTCTCGCCGATCTTCTCGGTGGGGAAGTCGGCGAAGCAGATGGAGATGTCCATCGCGGTGATGACCAGCTCGACGACCTTGGCGAAGGTCTCCGCGTCGAAGGAGTCGTCATCGCGCAGGAACTTCATCAGGTTCAGCGAGGCGAGGTTGCAGCTGGAGTTGTCCAGGTGCATGTACTCGGAGCAGGGGTTGGACGCGTTGATGCGGCCGGACTCCGGGCAGGTGTGCCAGTGGTTGATGGTGGAGTCGTACTGGATTCCGGGGTCGGCGCAGGCCCAGGCGGCCTCGGCCATCTTGCGGAACAGCTTCTTGGCGTCGACGGTCTCAATGACCTCGCCGGTCATCCGGGCGCGCAGGCCGAATTCGGTGCCGTTCTCGACGGCGGTCATGAATTCGTCGGAGACGCGGACGGAGTTGTTGGCGTTCTGGTACTGGACGGAGGTGATGTCGTCGCCACCGAGGTCCATGTCGAAGCCGGCGTCGCGCAGGGCGCGGATCTTCTCCTCCTCCTTCACCTTGGTCTCGATGAAGGCCTCGACGTCGGGGTGGTCGACGTCGAGCACGACCATCTTCGCCGCGCGGCGGGTGGCGCCGCCGGACTTGATGGTGCCGGCGGAGGCGTCGGCGCCGCGCATGAAGGAGACCGGGCCGGAGGCGTTGCCGCCGGAGGACAGCAGTTCCTTCGAGGAGCGGATGCGGGAGAGGTTGAGGCCGGCGCCGGAGCCGCCCTTGAAGATCATGCCCTCTTCCTTGTACCAGTCGAGGATCGACTCCATGGAGTCGTCGACGGACAGGATGAAGCAGGCGCTGACCTGCTGGGGCTGCTTGGTGCCGACGTTGAACCAGACCGGCGAGTTGAAGCTGAACACCTGGTGGAGGAGGGCGTGCGTCAGCTCGTGCTCGAAGATCTCGGCGTCGTCCTTGGTGGCGAAGTAGCCGTGCTTCTCGCCGGCGGCGCGGTAGGTGAGCACCACGCGGTCGATGATCTGCTTGAGGCTCCACTCGCGCTGGGGAGTGCCGACGGCGCCGCGGAAGTACTTGGACGTGACGATGTTGACGGCGTTGACCGACCAGAAGTCGGGGAACTCGACGCCGCGCTGCTCGAAGTTGATGGACCCGTCGCGCCAGTTGGTCATGACGACGTCGCGGCGCTCCCAGCGCACCTCGTCGTACGGGTGCACGCCAGGAGTGGTGTAGATGCGCCCGATCCGCAGACCGCCCTTGGGCGCCTTGCCGCCGCCCTTGGCCGTGGTCTTGTCGGACTTCGACCCGCGTGCGGAACCGCTCGTGGTGTCTGTCACTTCTTCCTCCTCCTGGGCAAACGCCCGAGGTGCCCCGAAAAGTCCGGGCACCGCTGGTTCGTTCTTCCGGTGTGCGGGCAGGCGGAGACCTCGCCTGCTTGCGCACGGTTTGTTGTGTTCTGTGCCCTTTTTTCGGGCATGCGTGGGCCCCGTGGGACCCGTGGTGCAGCAAGGCCCGCCAGGGGGCCGGGTGCCGGCGCCTCCTAGGGCGCGGCGGCGGCGACGGGCACGCAGGTGCCGTCCGCCTCGGGGACGGGCCGTTCGGCGCGGAGTTCCGCGATGGCGGCCTCGAAGTCTTCCAGTCCGTCGTACGCCTGGTACACGCTGGCGAAGCGCAGGAAGGCGACCACGTCGAGCTCCTTGAGCGGGCCGAGTATGGCCAGCCCGACGTCGTGGGTGGTCAGCTCGGCGTTGCCGGTGGCGCGCACGCACTCCTCGACCCGCTGGCCGAGCTGGGCGAGGGCGTCCTCGGTGACCGGGCGGCCCTGACAGGCCTTGCGGACGCCGGTGATGACCTTCTCCCGGGAGAAGGGTTCGGTGACCCCGCTGCGCTTGATGACCATCAGCGCGGCCGTCTCCACGGTGGTGAAGCGGCGGCCGCAGTCCGGGCACTGCCGACGACGGCGGATCGAGCTGCCGTCCTCATTGGTCCGGCTGTCGACAACACGGCTGTCAGAGTGCCGGCAGAAGGGGCAGTGCACCTGAGGATCCCTCCCTGGCAGGACGTGCGGACCTGTTGAGTCTATGCGATGCGACCCCGGCCTCGGCAAGCTGATCATGCGCCGTAACCACTAGTACTGGGCACGGAGAGGACTGTAGCCACTAGATGTAGGTCTCCGGGGGAAGCGACACCCCTGGCGTGTCGGCACCGATTAGACTGCCGAAGTCGAGATCCGCTCGAACATTTACTCGATGCACAACCTCGATGTACAGCAAAGCCTTGATCGAGTCAGCCAACTCTCGAATAATTCACTCGAACGTGTGTTTGGCGCAACCTTTCGATAGGAGGGGCGTTGGGCTGGAAAAGGGGAGAGGACAGCCGTCGAGAGGGGCCGCCGTGAACACCATCGAAAGCAACACCATCCCGGTGCAGGAACACTCCCAGTTCAAGGTGGGGCAGCGCACCACGAATCAGCAGAGCGTGGACATCAGCATGGACCGTAGCGAAGACCAGCGCCTCTCCGGCCCGGCCCTTTCCAGTACGGGCCGCGTTCCCGACCAGCCGATCGAACACTCCACCGCGCTCGACGACGCCCACCAGGCGCCCACCCGCGCGCTGCCCGGCCGCCCCCCCGGCATCCGCACCGACGAGGCCGGTCTCACCGAGCGCCAGCGCCGCGTGATCGAGGTCATCCGGGACTCCGTCCAGCGCCGCGGCTACCCGCCGTCCATGCGCGAGATCGGCCAGGCCGTCGGCCTGTCCAGCACCTCCTCGGTCGCCCACCAGCTGATGGCCCTGGAGCGCAAGGGCTTCCTGCGCCGCGACCCGCACCGCCCGCGCGCCTACGAGGTCCGCGGCGTCGAGGTGGCCCGCCCGAACACCGCCGAGACGGCCGGCCGGCCGTCCACCTCGTACGTGCCGCTGGTCGGCCGGATCGCCGCCGGCGGCCCGATCCTGGCCGAGCAGACGGTCGAGGACGTCTTCCCGCTGCCCCGCCAGCTGGTCGGCGAGGGCGAGCTGTTCGCGCTCACCGTGCGCGGCGACTCGATGATCGAGGCGGCCATCTGCGACGGCGACTGGGTCACCGTGCGCCGCCAGCCGGTCGCCGAGAACGGAGACATCGTGGCCGCGATGATCGACGGCGAGGCCACGGTCAAGCGGCTCAAGCGCGAGGACGGCCGGATCTGGCTGATGCCGCACAACCCGGCGTACGAGCCGATCAACGGCGACAACGCCACCATCCTGGGCAAGGTCGTCGCGGTCCTGCGCCGCCTCTGACGCCTCGCGCGCACCCAGCGGGAAGGGGCTCCACCGCGCGGTCGCGGGGAGCCCCTCCGGCGTCTCCCGGGGCTTCCGGGCCCCGCCTCGGCCCCGGGGCGGGGCCCGGAACCCCGGATCACCGCACCGCTCAGCCCCGCTTCACCACCGGCTTGACCGGCGGCGCCGAGGCGTCGATCGCCGCCAGCGAGCGGCGCACCTGGTTGCGGTCCGTGGTGTACCAGAACTCCGGCATCGAGGAGCGGAAGAAGCTCCCGTACCGCTTGGTCTCCACCCGCGGGTCGAGCACCGCGACCACGCCCCGGTCCTCGGCCGCGCGCACCAGCCGGCCGGCGCCCTGCGCCATCAGCAGCGCCGCGTGCGTCGCCGCGACGGCCATGAAGCCGTTCCCGCCACGCTGTTCGACGTCCTTCTGGCGGGCGCTCATCAGCGGGTCGTCCGGTCGGGGGAACGGGATGCGGTCCATCACGACCAGCTGGCAGGCCGAGCCGGGCACGTCCACGCCCTGCCAGAGCGAGAGCGTGCCGAACAGGCAGGTGGACGCGTCCGAGGCGAACTCCCGGATCAACTCGCCCAGGGTGTCCTCCCCCTGGAGCAGGATCCGGTTGTCCAGCCGTTCCCGCAGCGCCTCGGCGGCCGTCTGGGCGCCGCGCATCGAGGAGAACAGGCCCAGCGTGCGCCCGCCGGCCGCGCCGATCAGCTCCGCCAACTCGTCCAGCATGTCCGGCCGTTCGGGATCGCGGCCGGGATCTGCGAGGTGCCGGGCGACGTACAGGATGCCCTGCTTGGGGTACTTGAACGGCGAGCCGACGTCGATGCCGCGCCAGTGCGGCACCGCGTCCTCGCCGAACCCGGAACCGGCCGAAGGATTGTCCCCGGGGGTGCGCTGGTCCGGCAGCCGGGAGTCCGAGGGCAGGCCGACGGAGGCGGCGACGCCGTTGAAGTCCCCGCCGAGCTTGAGGGTGGCCGAGGTGAGCACCACCGAGCGCTCCTTGTAGAGGCCCTCGCGCAGCAGCCCGGAGACGCTGAGCGGCGCGACCCGCAGCGAGCCGGTGCCCATGCCGAAGCGGTCGCTGCGCTCGATCCAGACCACGTCGTACTCGGAGTCCTCCAGCAGCCGCTCGGCGGTCTCGTGCAGCGACTCGGCGGAGGCCATCGCCTGCTTGCGGACGGCGTCCTCGTCGCTGAGCCCCTTGTCGCGGGTCTCGCCGAGCGAGCTGATCACCTGGCGGGCGGCGTCCCGGATCGAGGTGACCGCGTACGCCAGGTACTCGGGCAGTTCCTCGACCCGGCCGGGCTGGGCGGTCTCCATCAGGCCGTGGTAGTTCTCGGCGGCGGCCTGCAAGGCGTCCACGGCCTTCTCGTTGGCGAGCCGGGCGGCGCGCTTGACCGCCCGGTTGACCGCGCCGACGGTCAGTTCGGCGGTGGCCGCGCCGGTGACCCGGTTGACCAGCTCGTGCGCCTCGTCGACGATCAGCAGCCCGTGCTCGGGCAGCACCGGCGCGCCCTCGATCGCGTCGATCGCGAGCATCGCGTGGTTGGTGACCACGACGTCGGCCAGCTTGGCCCGCTCCCGGGCCTTCTCGGCGAAGCACTCCTGCCCGTACGCGCAGCGGGTGGCGCCCAGGCACTCCTTGGAGGTGACCGCCAGCTGGGCCCAGGCCTTGTCGGAGACGCCGGGGCTGAGGTCGTCCCGGTCCCCGGTGTCGGTCTCGTCGGCCCACTCGCGCAACCGCAGCACGTCCTGCCCGAGCTTGCTGGCGGGCCCGCCGAGCGCCTCGGCCGCGTCGAACAGGCCCTCGCCCTCGTCGCTCGGGGTGCCCTCGTTGGCCCGGTGCAGGCACAGGTAGTTGGAGCGGCCCTTGAGCATCGCGAACAGCGGGCGGCGGCGCAGCACCGGGTGCAGCGCCTCGACCGTGCGCGGCAAGTCCCTTTCGACGAGCTGGCGTTGCAGCGCCAGGGTGGCGGTGGCGACCACCACGCGGTCCCCGTGGGCGAGCGCGGGCACCAGGTAGGCGAGGGACTTCCCGGTGCCGGTGCCGGCCTGGACGAGCAGGTGCTCGGCGTTGTCGACGGCGTCGGCGACGGCCTCGGCCATCCGGACCTGACCGGGGCGCTCGACGCCGCCGACGGCCGCCACCGCGGCGTGCAGCAGGTCGGGGATGCGGGAGCGCGGGACGGCGACGGCTTCCTCGACGTCGGCGGCGGCGCCGCCGTCCTCGCCAGGGAGCTCGGTCTCGCCGGGGAGCTGGGTTTCGGAGTCGTTCGTCATGACCCTCCCAGCCTACGGGGCGGGGGTGACAATCCGGCTCCGTCGCCCGGGAAGATCCGCCTCCAGGGTCACCAGGGCGTTGGGGACGGTCCCGTACCGGGCGGCGTGCGGGCGGTGCGGGCGGTCCTGGTAGCCGTCGAGCAGCAGCCGGTTGCGGTTGAGGCAGAGCCGGTCGATCCGCGGCCGGAACAGGTCGAACAGCTCGAAGCGCTCGCCCAGGCCGGGGAAGCGGTCCTGGTAGCGGCGGATCTCGGCCCGCAGCAGGGCCCAGAACTCGGCCTCGGGCAGCCCGGTCTGCGCCTCCAGCAGCGGGGCGAGGTAGCGCAGGACGCCGATGAACAGCCCGGAGTGGAGGAACTGGCAGAGCCCCTGCGGGCCGTCCCGCAGCAGGACGTCGTCGACCTCGGCGGGCAGGTCGCGCAGTTCGGGCAGGTCCTGGTCGCTGAGGTTGACGTCGTCGACGAAGTCCTTGACCGCGAGCCTGGTCGGCGCGTCGTGCTCGTCGAAGACGACGATGGCGTTCTCGCCGTGCGGGGAGAAGACCAGCCCGTACCGGTAGAGGAAGTGCAGCAGCGGCGGCAGCACCGCGCCGAACAGCCGGCCGGTCCAGGCGGCGGGAGTGAGCCCGGAGCGGGCGATCAGTTCGGCGGCGAGCGCCCGGCCGTCGGAGCCGGTCTGCAGCAGGGCGGCCAGGGTGCGGGCGCGTTCGCCGCCGGCCAGGAAGGGGCCGAGGGGTTCGCGCCAGATCGCGCCGAGGAGTTCCTTGTACTGGTAGGGCGCCTCGGGCAGCTCTCGGTAGAGCGGGTGGTCGACGGTGACGGAGGCGATCTCGCCGAGCAGGATCACCCGGCACTCGTCGCGCAGGTACGGGTCGGCGTCGCGCAGACCGTGGATCCAGGCGGTGACGGCGGGCGCGGCGAGGGTGCGTTCGGTGGGCAGGCCGCGCCAGACCAGGGTGTTGAGGACGGACAGCGGCAGTTTGACGGTGCAGCGCTCGGGGTGGGCGGTGTTGAAGAAGGAGCGGATGGACTGCTGGGGCAGCCGTGGGTCGCCGTCGGAGGGCAGCGGGACGATCTCGCCGGAGGCGATCCAGGGTGCGAACAGCGGGACGATCGTCTCGTCCCACTGCCAGGGGTGGACGGGCAGCAGCAGGTAGTCGTCGGCGGCCGGGCCGAGGGCGGCGCGCAGCGCGTCCGGGTCGTCGAGTTCGCGGGCGTACAGCTGCTCGGGCCGCTCCAGGCCGGGCACGCCGCGGTACTCGGCGAGCCGGCGGTGGACGGCGATCCAGGGCAGCGGGCGCGGGGTGCGGGCCTCCGGGGCCCAGCGGGCGGCGTCGGTGGCGGAGAAGCCGATCCGGCCCTTGTTGGGGACGATCCAGGGGTGGCCGTCCTGGCGGCCCTCCAGGGCGGGGTGGTCGAGGTCGGCGAGTTCGGCGGCGGTGAGCGCGGTGGCGAGCTGGTGCGCGTCGGCGGTCAGGGTGGCGGTGAGTTCGCGGATCAGGTGGCCGGTGGTCTCGCCGCGCAGGCCGAGGGCGTGCCGGGCGTGCGGGAGGAAGCGCAGCGGGTCGAGGCCGTCCGGGTCTGAGCAGCGGACCGACTCCGGGTCGACCCGCCAGCTTCCGTACGCGCCGCGGCGGGCGGTGAAGCGGTACTCGGCCTCGGGCAGCCAGAGCAGGTACTCGCCGTCGGCGGCGGCGCGGACGGGCGTGAGCAGTTCCTCGTAGGCGAACTCGCCGAGCATCTTGGCCAGCAGGGCGCGCCCGGCCCGCCGCCAGTGCCCGGCGGTCAGGTGCGGGGGCAGGTACAACGGCGGTTCAGCGGCCGACGGTTGCGGCACGGGTCAGCTCCTGGGGACGGGGGACGGTGGGGGTGCTCTCGGTGGGGGTGCCCTCGGCGGCAGCGGCGGCAGCGGCGGCAGCGCCCGCGGCGGGGGCGGTCCCGGGCGGCGCGAAGCCGGTCCAGGCGGTGCGGGCGGGCAGCCGGTGGACGGTCCGGCCGGTGACGGCGTTGAGGATCACGGCGGCCCGGTGGGCGCCGAGTCCCAGGTCGGGGGCGCCGACGCCGTGGGTGTGCAGTTCGGCGTTCTGGACGTAGAGGCCGCCGGTGAGTTCGGGCCGGGTGGCGACCCGGTGGTCGAGGTCGATCCGGTAGCGCCCGCCCCGGTCCCAGTCGATCAGCCGGGCGAGCGGTTCGAGCGCGGCCGGCCGGGCGGCCCGGTAGCCGGTGGCGAGCACCACGGCGTCGGTGCGCAGGACGTGTTCGGCGCCGGAGTCGCCGTGCCGGCAGTGCAGTTCGAGGCCGCCGCAGGGGCCGGGGCGGGCTTCGGTGACGGCGGTGCCGGGGGTGATGTCGACCGGGGCGGTGTCGATCGGGCGGCCGATGGTGCGTTCGTAGAGGTGGTCGTGGATCTCGGCGAGGGTTTCGGCGCTGGCGGCCTTGTGGAGTTGCCACTGGGCGGCGACCAGGGTGTCCCGGACGGGTTCGGGCAGGCTGTGGAAGTAGCGGGTGTAGTCGGGGGTGAAGTGCTCCAGGCCGAGCTTGGAGTACTCCATCGGCGCGAGCGCCCTGGTCCGGGTGAGCCAGCGCAGCCGGACGCCGTCGCCGTCGTGGCGGCGGAGCAGGTCGAGGAAGACCTCGGCGCCGGACTGCCCGCTGCCGACCACGGTGATGTCCCGGACGCCGACGAGGTCGCCGCGGCGGTCCAGGTAGTCGGCGGAGTGGAAGGCGCGCGGGTGACCGTCGAGGGCGGTGAAGGCCTCGGGCAGGACGGGCCGGGTGCCGACGCCGAGGGCGAGGTTGCGGGCGTGCACCTCGGTCCGCCGCCCGGTCGCGGTGTCGGTCAGCTCGGCCCGGAAGTGCGGGGCTTCCCAGTGCAGGGCGGTGACCTCGGTGCCGAAGTGGCAGTTGGCGAGCCGTTCGGCGGCCCACCGGCAGTAGTGGTCGTACTCGCGGCGGGGCAGTTGGAAGCGCTCGGCGAAGTAGAACGGGAAGAGCCGGTCCTGGTCGCGCAGGTAGTTGAGGAAGGACCACGGGTTGGTCGGGTCGACGAGGGAGACCAGGTCGGCGAGGAACGGCACCTGCATCCGGGCCCCGTCCACCAGCATGCCGGGGTGCCAGCGGAACTCCGGGCGCTGGTCGCAGAAGAGCGTGCGCAGGCCGGGGACGGGCGCGGCGAGCGCGGCGAGCGAGAGGTTGAAGGGGCCGATGCCGACGCCGAGCAGGTCGTACGGCGGCTGGGGTGCTGGGGTGTCCACGGGGGTGTCCTAGGCGACGAAGGGGACGCGGGCACGGACCATCAGGGCGGCGCGCTTGTCGGGCAGGTCGAGTTCGGTGTCCAGCCGGAATCCGGCCCGTTCGAAGGCCCGGACGGAGCGCCGGTTGCGGACGTCCGGTTCGGCGACGACCCGTTCGCAGCGGGGCCGTTGCCGCAGGATCCGCTCGGCGAGGGCGGCCAGCAGGACGGCGCCGAGGCCCCGGCCGCGGCTCTCGGCGGGGCCGAGCAGGAGGTGGACGCCGGTGTCGTGCGGCCGGGCCGGGTAGTGCCGGGCGAGCGGGTCGAGGTCGGCGCGGTAGACCTCCCAGTAGCTCGTCGGGGCGCCGTCGAGCAGGCCGAGGCAGGGCACGCTGCGGCCGTCGCCGTCGAGTTGGACCCGGAGGTGCCGTTCGGTGGCGTCGGGCGGCCCGGCGAGCTGCCAGAACGCGGCGATCTCGGGGTCGTTCATCCACCCGGCGAGCAGGTCCAGGTCGGCGGGCAGCCGGACCGGGCTGAGCCGGAACTCGCCGGCCGGGGTGGGGATCGCGCCCCATCCCGGCGGGTCGTCGAGCAGGCTCATGCGCCCGCCAGCGGGTTGGGGATGTCCACGTAGACGGACTGGGTGGCGACCGGGCCGACCAGTTCGTCCAGGCCGTTGATCCGGGTGAGCAGGTTGGCCTTGCACGGCAGGGTGGGCGCGTCGAGCAGCAGCCCGGGCAGCGCCGAGCCGGTGGCGGCGGCCCGCGGGCCGGCCAGGAAGCGGCGCAGCCCGGCCAGCAGCACGGTCTCGTCGGCGAGCCCCTGGCTGCCGAAGGCACCGACCAGGCCGAGGACGTGGTTGATGCCGAGGTAGTAGGCGAAGTGGTGGTCGATCACCTCGTCGGGCAGGAAGGTGTCGCTGTGCTCGCCGAGCCCGGGCAGCCGCGCGGTGAGCCGGTCGGCGGCGCTCTCCCGGTAGTAGTAGCCCTGGTTGTCGCGGTAGCGGCCGCCGCTGGGCCAGCCGTCGGCGTCGAGCAGGACGAGGCTGTTCTGCTGGTGCGCCTCCAGGGCGATGCCGGCCGTGCCGTCCAGCCAGAGGACGGGCAGCACGACGGCGTCCAGGTAGCGCAGGAACCATTCGGCGGCGACGGTCCGCAGCGGACGGCCGCAGCGGACGGCGAGCGCCCGCAGGGTGTCGCCGAGCCGGGACGGCACGGTGTCGCCGGTGCCGAGCGGCTGTTCGGCGACCAGCCCAGCGACGCACAGCGCGCGGTCGGCGGGGGCGAAGGGCTGGGCGCGCAGCACGGTGTCCAGGCCGCCCGGGTCGCCGAGGGCGGGGTGGTCGACGCCGATCCAGGCCGGGTCGCGGACGATGTCGAAGCCGGGGTGGGCGCGGTGCCATTCGGCGGCCAGGCCGCTCTCCAGCAGCCGGTGCACCTCCAGGCCGCGGTGGAGTTCCTTGCGCAGGTTCTCCCGGCGGGAGTTGGTGATCCGCAGGCCGAGCGAGAGCTTGAGCATCCAGGGGGTGCCGGGGCGGTAGACGGTGCGCACCGAGGAGGTGGGGTGCCAGGGTTCGCCGGCCGGGCCGAGGTCGTGCAGCAGCCCGTCGGCGAGCAGGGCGGCGACGGCCGGGCGGTGGGCGAGTTCGCGGGCCTGCCAGGGGTGCAGCGGCAGGGCGGCGGTGCCGGGCGGCAGGGCGGCATGGTCCCCGAGCAGGTCCGCGGTGATCCGGTCGGCGCTCTCGGTGAGGGCGGAGCCGGCGGCGAGCAGGTCACGGTGGACCGCGTACCAGTGGAGTTGGAAGGAGCCGTGCAGTTCGGGCGAGTAGGCGGCGCTCTGGGCCGGGCCGAGGCCGTCGCGGCTCTTCGGGGTGGGGTGCAGCGGGTGGCCGAGCAGCAGGGACTGTTCGGCGGCGAGGAAGTGCGAGCGTTCCGGGCCGCCGGCGGGGGCGGCGGTGCGGCGGTGGGCGAGGATGTCGGCGGTGCGGACGACCGAGTCGGCGACCCGGGCGGCGAGGTCGGCGACCTGCCCGGGGTCGGGGCGGTCGGCGGCCGCGGCGGCGAGCAGCGCGGCGGTGGTGACGGCGTCCACGGGGGCGTCGGCGGTGCCCTCCCCGGCGGAGAGGACGGCGGGGCCGAACCGGTGCCAGCCGCCGGGCGACCAGTAGCGGACGGGGGCGGAGAGCCGGGCGGCGCCGCCGAGGACGGCGATCCGAAGCCGGCCGTCGGGGCCGGGGCGGGCGCCGGTCTCGCGCGTCCAGCAGCGCAGCAGGGCTTCCAGTGCGGCCTGTTCGGCGGCGACGGCGGGGTCCGGGTGCAGCAGCGGATCGGGCTCGGCCGGCCGGTCCGCGGGCAGCAGCGGGGCGGGCGGGGCTCCGGTGAGGGCGGTGCTCAAGGCTGCTCCTTGGGGCGCGTGGGGGTGCGGACGCACGGGTGGTGGAGAGGATCGGCGGGCGCTCGCACCGTCGCGTCAGGTAAGGGTTACCTATCCCTGACGGGTGATCACAAGGTTGACTCACTCGTCCGGGTGAAGATCGGGGATTGTCCGCGTCCGGCGCGCGGGGCCCTGCTGGGCCGACGGACCGTCGGCGGCCACGTCACGGATCGGTGACCTCCGGTCGGGGCCGCAACCCGGGGGGTGGCCGCCGCCGTCCTGGTGACCGGTGGAAGACTCCACAGCGGCGAGTCGCCGCACGACAGCCCGATCGAGCACAGGGGGAAGCGCACACATGCCATCGATCCACCGGTCAGCCATGGCCGTCGCCCTCGTCACGGGGACGCTGCTCGCGGCGAGCGCCTGCGGGCCGGACGGCCCGGCGGGCGACGGGGGCGGCAGCGCCGCGCCGCCGCCCGCGTCCAGCACCGCCGCCCCGGGGGGCGGCGTGATCGGCGGGATCACCCTCCCGTCGGGCATCCCGACCAGTCTGCTGGAGGGCCTGCCGAAGTCCTGGGACGACCTGAAGAAGTGGAAGTTCGAGGACTGGGACTCGTGGGCGTCCAAGCACGTCTTCAACAACCCGGTGGTGAAGGACTTCTGGAACCCGGACAAGATGGGCGACTCCAAGCCCGCCGATCCGGCCCCGCCCACCGCCAAGCCGGCCGCCGACAACGGCGTGACGGACCCGGACCCGCCGGTGGTCAAGGCCGTGCCGGTGCCCCGCCCGTACACCAAGCAGCCGTCCGGGAAGGTGTTCTTCAGTGCCCAGGGCGGCCGGGGCAACTGCTCGGCGACGGTGATCACCGACCCGCAGCACCCGGGCAGGAGCAATCTGGTCTGGACGGCCGGCCACTGCGTGCACGCGGGCAAGGGCGGCGACTTCTTCAAGGACCTGGTCTTCGTTCCCGCCTACAACAACTCGGGCGCCTCCAGCGGCGGCAAGAAGGCCCCGCTGTCCGAACTGGCCCCGCTGGGCACCTGGTGGGCCGACCTGGTCACCACCTCGCCGCAGTGGATGGTCGAGGGCGGCGGCACCGGTGACGCCGCGAACCAGTACGACTTCGCCGTCATGCGGGTGCACAACCAGAACGACTCCGGCAAGTCGCTGGAGGAGACGGTCGGTTCGGCCGTCCCGGTCTGGTTCGACGCCCCGCGCGACAAGGTGTCCGTCGCGGCGGTCGGCTACCCGCTCTACAAGCCGTTCGACGGCCAGGAGCTGTACAGGTGCGACGGCGGCAAGCCGACCCGGCTGTCGTTCGACGCCAAGCGCCCGTCGATGCTCACCATCGGCTGCAACATGACCCAGGGATCCAGCGGCGGCGGCTGGTTCGCCACCATGCCGGACGGGAAGACCGCCCTGGTCAGCAACACGTCCATCGGCACCGAGGACCACACCTCGCTGAGCGGCCCGTACCTGGAGACGGTCGCCAAGCAGGCGCTGGACTGGATCTCCAAGAAGCCGTAGGCCCTTTCCGGTCGGACCGGACCAAGCCGTACGGGCGGCGGAGGCCGCCCCCGGGGGACGATGCAGCATGCCGAAGCACACCGGCCGCGGACCGCGGCGCCGATCCGGACCGACCGGCGCCGCGGTGCTCGCCGTGCTCGCGCTCGCCGCGACCGCCTGCGGGCCGGACGACTCCGGCGCCGCGGCGGCCGCGCCACCGCCCGCCCTCCCCACCTCGGCGCCCACCAGCCTGGGCGACCTGACGGGCTGGAAGGTGGAGGACTGGGCCCGGTTCGTCTCCGGCAGCGGCTTCGCCAACGAGGTGGCCCCGGGCTTCTGGTCGACCACCCGGATGGCCGCCGCCAAGGGCCGGCCCACCCCGGAGTACCCGCTCACCGCCGCACCGGACGGCGGCCGGCCGGACGCCCCGCCCGCGGCCGTCGCGGCCACGCCGCAGCCGCACCCATACGGCCCGGCCACCGCCGTGGTCGGCCGGCTCTTCGTCACCACGCCCCAGGGCGACGCGGTCTGCTCCGCGACGGTGGTCTCCGACCCGGCCAACCCGGGCCGCAGCAACCTCGTCTACACCGCCGCGCACTGCCTGCACGACGGCAAGGGTGGCGGCTGGCTGCGGAACATCACCTTCGTGCCCGGTTTCAACCGGGACGGCCAGGCGGCCCGCGGCAAACCGCTCACCGAGCAGCAGGCCGCGCCGTACGGCCGGTGGGTGGCGGTGCGCGCGCTGGTGTCGCCGACCTGGCTCGGGGAGGACGGCGTCGGCGCCCACCACCAGTACGACTACGGGATCATCCGGGTGCGCGGCGAGGGCGGCTCCGGCGCGTCGCTGGAGGAGGCGGTCGGCGGCTCGGTCCCGGTCTGGTTCAACGCCCCGCGCGAGCAGATCGGCTCGGCGACCGCGTACGGCTACCCGACCGATCGGCCGTCCGACGGCCTGGAGCTCTCCCGCTGCGAGTCCCCGGTCCCGCCGGCCAGGCTCTCCCCCGACCGGAGCCGCCCGCCGATGTACGTCACCGGCTGCACCGTGACCGGCGGCTCCAGCGGCGGCGGCTGGTTCATCACCAAGGACGGCAAGCCCAACCTGATCAGCGTCACCGCGATCGGCAGCCGCAACCCGCCCGGGTACCTGGCCGGCCCCTCGCTCCAGGACCAGGCGAAGCAGGCCTTCGACTACTTCGCCAAGAACGTGAAGTAGCCCGCACGCCCGCACGCTCGGACGCCCGGACGCCCGGACGAGCCCCCGCACGGCCCCGCACGCTCGCGCACGCGAAGGGCCCCCGCACGCTCGCGCGATGCCCAACGGCATCACGGTCGCGTCCGGGGGCCCTTCGTCGGCCCGTCGCCTCAGACCTGCAGCGCCACCGCGTAGCGCTCCAGCTCGGCGGCCAGCTCGGCCGGCACCTTGGCGTGCAGCAGCGTGCCCTCGCCGGTGTGCTCGGTGCCGAGCAGCTCGCCCTCGGCGTGCACCCGGGAGACCAGCCCGCCCTGGGTGTAGGGCACCAGGGCCCGCACCTCGATCGCCGGGCGCGGCAGCTCGTCGTCGATGAGCTTCAGCAGCTCCTCGATGCCCTCGCCGCTGCGGGCCGACACCACGATGGCGTGCGGCTCGCGGAGCAGCAGGCGCTGCAGCACGTGCGGGTCGGCGGCGTCCGCCTTGTTGATCACCACGATCTCCGGCACGTTCTGCGCGTCGACCGAGACGATGACCTCGCGGACGGCGGCCAGCTGCGTCTCCGGCTCGGGGTGCGAGCCGTCGACCACGTGCAGGATGAGGTCCGCGTCGGCGACCTCCTCCATGGTCGAGCGGAAGGCCTCGACCAGGTGGTGCGGCAGGTGCCGGACGAAGCCGACGGTGTCGGCCAGGGTGTAGAGCCGCCCGCTCGGGGTCTGGGCCCGGCGGACGGTCGGGTCCAGGGTGGCGAACAGGGAGTTCTCCACCAGGACGCCCGCCCCGGTGAGCCGGTTGAGCAGGGACGACTTGCCGGCGTTGGTGTACCCGGCGATGGCCACCGACGGCACCTGGTGGCGCTTGCGCTCCTGGCGCTTGGTGTCGCGGCCCTTCTTCATCTCGGCGATCTCGCGGCGGAGCTTCGCCATCTTCTCGCGGATCCGGCGCCGGTCGGTCTCGATCTTGGTCTCACCGGGACCACGGGTCGCCATGCCGCCGCCGGACGAGGCGGAGCCGCCACCACCCATCTGCCGGGACAGCGACTGACCCCAGCCGCGCAGGCGCGGCAGCATGTACTGCATCTGCGCGAGCGAGACCTGCGCCTTGCCCTCCCGGGACTTGGCGTGCTGGGCGAAGATGTCCAGGATCAGGGCCGTCCGGTCGACGACCTTGACCTTGACCACGTCCTCCAGGTGGATCAGCTGGCCGGGGGTGAGCTCACCGTCGCAGACCACGGTGTCGGCGCCGGTGGCCGCCACGATGTCGCGCAGTTCCTTCGCCTTGCCGGAGCCGATGTAGGTGGCCGCGTCGGGCTTGTCGCGGCGCTGGATCACGCCGTCCAGCACCTGGGAGCCGGCCGTCTCGGCGAGGGCGGCGAGCTCGGCCATCGAGTTCTCCGCCTCCTCCAGGGTGCCGTCCGTCCAGACGCCGACGAGCACCACGCGCTCCAGGCGGAGCTGGCGGTACTCGACCTCGGTGACGTCTTCGAGTTCGGTGGAGAGGCCGGCGACGCGGCGCAGGGCGGCACGCTCGCTGCGGTCGTACTGGTCGCCGTCGTAGTGGTGGCCGCGGTCCTCGTCGATGGCCGCGAGGTCCTCGTCCATGAGGGCTTCCGCCCGCAGACCGTTCAGGCGGCGCGGGGCGTCGGCGTGGTCGCGGGTGTCGGACGTGGAGGTCATTCTGTCCTTTGGTCGCTGGTGCGGATGGCCTGTGGGGACCGCCCTGTGCGGTCCCACCCGGAGTCTGCCCAGCTGCCGCCCCGGTTACCGCCGGGCGAGGTGAGCTACCCCTCAGGTCCTCGGGTGCCATCGGGGCTCCTGTGCCCTGAGAACGCCGTGGACCGGCCGTGAATTCCCCATGATGGTCCCACGCCCGGCGCGGACCGGTCATCCCCATTTTCCCCGGAGTGGCGGGCCCCGCCGGTGTCCGGGGCCTGCGGCCGGCTGACGTCGTACACCCCGGAGACCTTGAGCATCGCCCGCATCAGCGCGGGCAGCGCGGCCGGCTCGGGCAGTTCGACGGTGTAGGTGTGCCGGACCCGCAGCTCCTGCGGCGGTTCGACCTCGGCCGAGACGATGCCGACGTCCTCGGCGGAGATGGCCGCGGTGAGGTCGGCGAGCAGCCGGGGCCGGTTGAGCGCCTCGGCCCGCAGGGTGGCCCGGTGGCCGGCCGCCGGGTTGCCCTCCGGCCGCCAGCGGACCTCCAGCTCGGCGCGCCCGGCCGCGCGCATCCGCTCCCCGGCCGGGCAGCCGGTGCGGTGCACGGCGACGGCTCCGCCGCGGATCGGGTAGCCGGCCACCTCGTCCGGCGGCACGGGCGTGCAGCAGCGGGCCAGCCGGACCGGCGCCCCGGGCCGGCCGGCCACCGCGACCGGGGCCGGTCGGCGCTCGGTGGTGCGGTGCGCGGGCGGGACGGGTTGGCCGCTGGAGGGGCCGGTGCGCACCGCCGGGAGCCGGGCCGGGTGGTCGGCGAGCCAGCGTTCGATGGCCAGCCGGGCGGCCGGGGTCCGGGCGTGCGCGAGCCACTCGGGCGCGGGCCCGGAGGGTTCGGCGGGGCGCGGCCCGTCCTCGGTGAGCACGGTTCCGGTGGGCACGGCCTCGGTGAGCACGGCGAGCAGGTCGCCGTCCTGCAAGACGGTGGAGAGCGCGGTGAGCCGGCCGTTGACCCGGGCTCCGATACACCGGTGGCCGGTCTCCTCGCCGAGCAGGTAGGCGGCGTCCACGCAGGTGGCGCCGGCCCTCAGCTGAAGCGTTTCGCCGCTCTCCGTCACGACGGTGATCTCGCGGTCGCCGGCCAGGTCGGCGGTGAGCGCGGACCAGAAGGCGTCCGGGTCGGGCGTCTCCTGCTGCCACTCCAGCAGCCGGCTGAGCCAGCCGGGCCGGGCCGGGTCGGTGCGGTCGAGTTCGTCGGCGTCCTGGACGGCGCCGGCCGGCTCCGGGTCGCCGAGCGCGACCACCCCGGTCTCGGCGACCTCGTGCATCCGCCGGGTGCGCACCAGCACCTCGACGACCGTGCCGCCGCTGAGCGCCACGGCGGTGTGCAGCGACTGGTAGAGGTTGAACTTGGGGGCGGCGACGAAGTCCTTGAACTCGCCGGGCAGCGGCGTCCAGCAGGTGTGCAGCTCGCCGAGCACGGCGTAGCAGTCGGCGTTCTCCTCGACGACCACCAGCAGCCGCCCGAAGTCGGCGGGCTGCGGCCCCTGCGGCCGCCCGTCCGGGCCGGGCGCGGCGGCCCGCTTGAGCAGCACCCGGTGCAGCGACACGCAGTGCCGGGGCCGGACGGTGACCTCGGCGGCCACCCCGGTCTCGGACAGCTGGCGGGCCAGCAGCCGGGCGAAGGGGGCCAGCAGGGTGTCCGGCTCGCCCTCGTGACCGGCCATCAGGGCCCGGGTGCGGGCGTGCTCCTCGGGGTGCAGGGTGGCGAAGACGATGTCCTCCAGCTCCGCCTTGAGCACCTGGATGCCGAGCCGTTCGGCCAGCGGGATCAGCACGTCCCGGGTGACCTTGGCGATCCGCACCTGGCTGGCCGGTTTCATGTGCCGGATGGTGCGCATGTTGTGCAGCCGGTCGGCGAGCTTGATCACCATCACCCGGACGTCGTCGCCGGTGGCGACCAGCATCTTGCGGAAGGTCTCGGCCTCGGCGGCGGCGCCGAAGTCGACCTTCTCCAGTTTCGTCACCCCGTCGACCAGGTAGGCGACTTCGGGCCCGAAGCCGGCACTCACCTGATTGAGCGTCAATTCGGTGTCCTCGACGGTGTCGTGGAGCAGCGAGGCGACCAAGGTGGTTGTCCCGGCGCCGAGTTGGGCCAGGATCATGGTGACGGCGAGCGGGTGGGTGATGTACGGCCCGCCGCTCTTGCGCTTCTGGCCCCGGTGGCTGGCCTCGGCGAGCCGGTAGGCCCGGGCGAGCAGGCCGAGGTCGGCCTGCGGATGATGCTCGCGGTGGACTCGGACGAGCGGTTCGAGGGCGTCCGGGACGGGCGGCCGGCCGGTGGCCAGCAGGGCGGCCCGCCCGGCCCGGCCGAGCGCGGCCCGGCCGAGCTCCCCCAAGGGCCGCCTGGCCCCGGCTTGCCGTGCGGACGTCGGCTGCCCCGTCAGGGACTGCCCGGCTTCGATGGTCATCGGCGCACCTCCGGCAGCGATCACCGGCCGCCACCCCGCCGAGGGGCGCCTTCCCGGTGGTCCATGCTACCGAGCAGAGCACGTTCCGCGATGCCTTGCTTCCCGTCCGCGACACGCGTCACTCGAACGGGCGGATTCACCGCCGCGCGAAATGGGCAAACCGGGCCGTCAGCTGTCCGAGCCGCGCCCCAGGCGTGTCAGACCCGCCCCAGTTCGGCCCACCAGCGGGCGTCGATCTCGCCGGCGGCCACGATGACCGCCGGGCCGGTCTTCTCGATCCGGCCGTCCGGGTGCTCGGTGATGACCAGTCGGCCGCCCGGCACGTCCACGGTGTAGGTGGCCGGCTCGCCGGTGACCGCCGGGTCGACGCCGTCCCGGCGGATGGCGGCCACCGCGACGGCGCAGGTGCCGGTCCCGCAGGAGCGGGTCTCGCCGGAGCCGCGCTCGTACACCCGCATGGCGACGTGCCGCGGCCCGCGGTCCACCACGAACTCGACGTTCACGCCTTCCGGGTAGGCCCCTTCGGGGCTGGTCAGCGGCGCGGACAGCAGGTCCCCGGCGTGGTCGAGGCTGTCCACGAAGGCCACCGCGTGCGGATTGCCCATGTTGACGTTCAGCGCGGGCCAGCGCCGCGCGCCGACCGCGACCTCGACGCCGTCCGGCCCGGGCAGCCGGGCCCGGCCCATGTCGACGGTGACCTCGCCGGGCGTCCCGTCCCCGGCGTCCTCGGCGACCCGCACCGTCCGCACCCCGGCGCGGGTGGCGACCGCGAACTCGCCGGGCTCGGCCAGGCCGGCCTCGACCAGGTAGCGGGCGAAGACCCGCACGCCGTTGCCGCACATCTCGGCGATGCTGCCGTCGGAGTTGCGGTAGTCCATGAACCACTCGGCCCGGTCGGCCTGGTCCGCGGCGGCCGGCTCGGCGGCGGAGCGCACCACGCGCAGCAGCCCGTCCCCGCCGATGCCGGCCCGCCGGTCGCACAGCGCGGCGACGGCCGCGGGGCCGATCTCCAGCGCGCCGTCCGGGTCCGGGACGATGACGAAGTCGTTCTGGGTGCCGTGCCCCTTGAAGAAGGGGACGCCGACCGGCTGCGGGGAGGATGCGCTCACCCTCCCGATGGTACTGAACGGGCGCACCGGCCACCCGGGCGGTCCGACCGGTGGATCGGCGCGGGGCAGCAGGGGGGCGACACCGGCAGCCCACGGATCAGCGCAGGTAGGCGACCCGCCAGACGGCCAGCGCACAGGCCACCAGCGCGATCAGGGTGTAGAGCGCGATCGCCTTCCAGCCGGCCCGCTGCCCGGAGCCGCGGCGCGGCAGGCCCGGCCACTTGTACCCGGCGTGCCGGGCGGCCATCGCCCCCCAGCCGACCGAGGCGGCGGTGAGCAGCAGCCCGAGCATGCCGACCATGGTGGCGCGCGCGCCGGCCGAGCCGAAGGCGAGCGGGAAGGCGAACATCAGCGAGCCGAGGATGCCCAGCAGGGCGATCGGCAGGGTCTGCCACCAGCGGAGCCGGCGCAGCGGTCGGATCTCCCGCTCGTGCACCGCGCCCGCCGGGGTGCGGGTGTCCAGGGCCGGCAGTGCGACCGCGTAGGAGGTGGGCGCCTCCAGGCCGGTCAGCACGGGGAGGTCACCCATCGTCGACTCGTCGGCCGGTGCGGTGACACTCCCGCTCTGGCCGGGTTCGGGGCCGGTACCCGTCGACACGCGGCCTCCCCTGACAGTTCGACACGAGCGGACTCGCGGTCGGGCACGGTCGGCCCGCGCGGCCGACCCCTACGCCTTCGATGATGGCATGTCCAGACGGGCGTTCCGGGCCTGACCGGCGTCGACGGGTGATCCGTGGCCATCACGTGATCGGGCCGTGACCGCCGGTTCGTCCTGCACGGCCACCTGCGCGCGCAGGTGCACCGCCGGATTGGCCGGAACCCGCCTACCCGGCCGGACGCTCCTGACGGTCGATCAGCTCCAGGGAGCGTTCCAGCAGCTCGACGGGGTCGGTGCCGGCCGGCCGGGACAGCCAGTTGATCCGGCCGTCGCGGCGGAACCAGGACTCCTGACGGCGGGCGAAGCGCTTGGTGGCCCGGACGGTCTCCGCCCGTGCCTCGTCCTCGGTGCACTCGCCGGCGAAGTGGTCCAGCACCTGCTGGTAGCCGAGCGCCCGGGAGGCCGTCCGCCCCTCCCGCAGCCCGACCCGCTCCAGCGCGCGCACCTCGTCCAGCAGTCCGGCCCGCCACATCAGGTCGACCCTCAGCGTGATCCGCTCGTCCAGTTCGGGGCGCGGCACCGCGACCCCGATCTGCACCGCGTCGTAGACGGCGGTGTTGCCGGGCAGGTTCGCGGTGAACGGCTGCCCGGTGATCTCGATGACCTCCAGCGCGCGGACGATCCGCCGCCCGTTGCCGGTCAGGATCGCCTCCGCGGCCGCCGGGTCCAGCTCGGCCAGCCGCCGGTGCAGCGCGAGCGGGCCGGCCTCCTCCAGCTCGGCCTCCAGCCGGGCCCGGACCGCCGGGTCGGTGCCGGGGAACTCCATCTCGTCGATCGCCGCCCGGACGTACAGCCCGGAGCCGCCGACCAGGACGGGCGTGCGCCCGGCCGCGAGCAGCCGGTCGATCTCGGCCCGGGCCAGCCGCTGGTACTCGGCGACGCTGGCGGCCTCGGTGACGTCCCAGACGTCCAGCAGGTGGTGCGGCACGCCGCCGCGCTCGGCGGGGGTGAGCTTGGCGGTGCCGATGTCCATGCCCCGGTACAGCTGCATCGAGTCGGTGTTGATCACCTCGCCGCCGAGGCTGCGGGCGATGGCGACGGCCAGGTCGGACTTGCCGGCGGCGGTCGCGCCGACGATGCAGACCACTCGGGGCTGGGCGGCGCGGGACTGGTCGGTACGGGAGCTGCTCACCGCTCCAGTCTCGCAAAACCGCCGCCGCACCGGTGACCGGGCTGCCCGTCGGCCCCGACTGCGCGACGATGTGACTGTGTCCAGCCGTCTCCGGCCATCTCCGCCGTTTCCGCAGTTGAGCCGGTTTGCGAACGGTTCGGCGGTGACGGACGTTGGGCAGGAGACAGGGACGAAAGGGTGAGATCGCCATGGGTCTGATGGACAACCTCAAGGGCAAGGCCGAAGAGCTCAAGGGCAAGGCCAGTGAGCTCGCCGGCAAGCACAGCGAGCAGATCGAGCACGCGGTGGACAAGGCCGGCGGCGCGATCGACAAGGCGACCAAGGGCAAGTACAGCGAGAAGATCGAGCACGGCGCCAGCAAGGCCAAGGGCGCGGTGGACGACTTCGCCCACAAGCCGAAGCCGGGCGAGGAGGGGCCGGCCGGCGGCAACGGCCAGGCGCCGCGGGCCTGACGCCCCGCGCTCCGATCAGCTCCAGGACGCCACGACGTAGCCGACCCCGTACGGGGCGTCCTGGTAGCCGAGCCGCGCGGTGAGGCCGGCGCCCTCCGCGGCGCCGGCCAGCACCTGCCAGGGCGCCCGGCCCTCGGCCTTGAGCTCGGCGGCCAGCCCGGCGTCCAAAGCGGCGAGCGCGGGCAGGTCGGCTGAGCCCAGCGCGGCGGCCAGGGCGGCGTCGAAGCCCTCGGCGCGCTCGTCCAGGTAGCCGGGCGCCTTCACCGAGCGGCAGGCGCTGCCGTCGCCCACCACCAGCAGGCCGACCCGGTCGGCCAGCTGGGCCAGGCCCTGGCCGAGCCCGAGCATCCGGTCGGCGGGCGCGTCGGCGGGCACCGCGCAGGCGTGCGTCGGCAGCGTCACCCCGGCGCGCTCCAGCAGCCAGGCGCCGACCGTCAGCGAGGGCGCCAGCTCCGGCCCCTCGACCCGGCCGCCGGGCAGCTTGGCGACCAGCGACACCCCGTAGCGGTGGAAGGAGCCGGCCCCGCCCTCGGTCCACACCTCGGCCTCCGGGCCGGCGCCGACCACCACGACCAGCTGCGGTCCGGCCGCGACCAGCGCCGCGAGGGCCTCGTCGCAGGCGGCCCGCAGCGGGTCCAGTTCGGCGGCCGCCCCGGCGGCGACCTCGGGGACGAGCAGCGGCGGACAGGGGCACACGGCGGCGGCTACCAGCATGCGGATCACTCTAGCCAAACGGCGACGGCGGCCCGGCCGGACTCGAAGTCCCGCCGGGCCGCCGGTGGAGGAGCGGGCCGCCGTTCGAGGAGCGGGCCCCGTTCGAGGAGCGGGCCGTCAGTCGCCGCAGCAGGCCCCGCCCGCCGGAGCGGCCAGGGGCAGCGCGGCCGGGGCACCGATGCCCGGCAGGCCGAGCATCACCCCGGCCGGCTTGGCCGCGGGCTTGGCCTGGCGCTTCTCCCAGGCGTCGCCGGCCCGGGTGCGGCGCACCGCGAGCGACGGGCCCTCGGCGAGCAGGTGGTGCGGGGCGGCGTAGGTGATCTCGACGGTCACCAGGTCGCCCGGGCGCACCGGCTCCGTCGGCCTGGTGAAGTGCACCAGCCGGTTGTCGGGGGCGCGGCCGGAGAGCCGGTCGGTCTTGTCGTCCTTCTTGCCCTCGCCCTCGGCGACCAGGATCTCCAGGGTGCGGCCGACCTGCTTCTTGTTCTCCTCCCAGGAGATCTCCTCCTGGAGGGCGATCAGCCGGTCGTAGCGGGCCTGCACGACGGCCTTCGGCACCTGGTCCGCCATCTCGGCGGCCGGGGTGCCGGGGCGCTTGGAGTACTGGAAGGTGAAGGCGTTGGTGAAGCGGGCCTCGCGGACGGTGTGCATCGTCTGCTCGAAGTCCTCCTCGGTCTCGCCGGGGAAGCCCACGATGATGTCGGTGGAGATGGCCGCGTCCGGCATCGCCTCGCGGACCTTCCGGATGATCCCGAGGAAGCGCTCCTGGCGGTAGGAGCGGCGCATCGCCTTGAGGACGGTGTCGGAGCCGGACTGCAGCGGCATGTGCAGCTGGTGCATCACGTTCGGCGTCTCGGCCATCGCGGCGATCACGTCGTCGGTGAAGTCGCGCGGGTGCGGCGAGGTGAAGCGGATCCGCTCCAGGCCCTCGATCTGGCCGGCGGCGCGCAGCAGCTTGGAGAAGGCCTCGCGGTCGCCCAGGTCGGAGCCGTAGGCGTTGACGTTCTGGCCGAGCAGGGTCACCTCGATGACGCCCTCGTCCACCAGCGCCTCGATCTCGGCGAGGACGTCGCCGGGGCGGCGGTCCTCCTCCTTGCCGCGCAGCGCGGGGACGATGCAGAAGGTGCAGGTGTTGTTGCAGCCGACGGAGATGGCGACCCACGCGGCGTACGCGGACTCGCGGCGGGTCGGCAGGGTGGAGGGGAAGGTCTCCAGCGACTCCAGGATCTCGACCTGGGCCTTGCGCTCGACCGCGGCCCGCTCCAGCAGCGCCGGCAGGTGGCCGATGTTGTGGGTGCCGAACACCACGTCGACCCAGGGGGCCTTGCGGACGATGGTGTCGCGGTCCTTCTGGGCGAGGCAGCCGCCGACGGCGATCTGCATGCCCTTGTGGCGGCTCTTGACCGGCGCCAGCTGCCCGAGGTTGCCGTACAGCTTGTTGTCGGCGTTCTCCCGCACCGCGCAGGTGTTGAACACGACCAGGTCCGGGTCGCCGTCCTGCCCGGCCTTGACGTAACCCGCGTCCTCCAGCAGGCCGGACAGCCGCTCGGAGTCGTGGACGTTCATCTGGCAGCCGTACGTGACGACCTTGTAGCTCTTCAATCCGCTCTCACCGCTCACCAGACCAGGGTACGGGCAGCCGCGAAGCGCTTTTCCCCCACCGTTTCCCCTCCCGTTCCGGCGGAGCGCCTGGCAGTATCCCTGCATGACCCCCACCACCCCGTCCCGTCTCGGCGCCGCCGTCCGCACCGCGGCCCGCAGCCCGCTGTGGCGGACGGTGCTGGTGCTGGTGCTGCTGGTCGCGGGGCTGGGCGGCTGGTGGCTGTCGGCGGGCCGCTCGCCCGGCTACCCGCGCGGCGAGACGCGCTTCGCGACCGGCGTGCAGCGCGGTGTCTACGACCGGTACGGGCAGCTGCTGGAGGCCCACGTCGCCAAGGCCATGCCGGGGGTGCGGCTGGCCCTGGACAACACCGAGGGCTCGATCGACAACCTGGCCCGGGTGACCAGCGGCCAGGACGACTTCGCGATCGCCACCGCCGACGCCGTCGCCGACTACCAGGGCCCGGGCAAGGACCGGCTGCGGGCGATCGCACGGCTGTACGACGACTACCTCCAGCTGATCGTCCCGTCCTCCTCGACGGTGCACCGCACGGCCGACCTCAAGGGGCTGCGGGTCGGCGTGGGCCTGCCGCAGTCCGGGGTGAACCTGGTGACCAGGCGGCTGCTGGCCGCGGCCGGCCTGGACCCGGACCACGACATCGTCCCGGTGTCGGCGGGCGTCGGGGACGCCGCCGACCAGCTGCGGGAGAACAAGCTCGACGCCTTCTTCTGGTCCGGCGGGCTGCCGACCAGCGCCCTCACCGACCTGTCCGACCACATGCGGATGCGGGTCGTGCCGCTGGGGGACCTCGCCGGGGCCATCCACAAGATGGAGGGCGGCGGCACCGACGCCTACCGGGCGGCCACCATGCCCAAGGGCACCTACCCGAACGCCGACCCCAAGGACGCCGTCTCCACCGTGGCCGTGCCCAACCTGCTGATCACCCGGGACGACGTGGACCCGGGCCTGGTCGAGGGCATGACCCGGGCGGTGATCGACAGCCGCGACCAGATCGGCGCTCAGGTGCACGCCGCCCAGCTGGTCGACCTGCGCACCGCCGTCTACACCGACCCGCTCCCGCTGCACGAGGGCGCGGCCCGCTACTACCGCTCGGTGAAGCCCTGAAGGTGGAGCCCTGAAGGTGGAGCCCTGAAGGTGAGGCCCTGAAGGTGAAGCCCTGAAGCCCGGAAGCCCTGACGCCGCACGGGCGCCGTGGGCCCGTACGGGCTACCGCTTCTCCGGCCGCGGCACCGCCAGCGTCACCGCGAGCCCGGTCGGCTGGACCGGGGCGAAGGCGAGCGAACCGCCGCCCGCCGCCAGCAGGGTGCGGGCGATCGACAGGCCGAGCCCGGAGCCGTCCACGTTCTGGTGCCGCGGGCTGCGCCAGAAGCGGTCCCCGGCGCGGGGCAGCTCGTCCTCGGCGAGGCCGGGCCCGGCGTCCGTGACGGTCACCGCGACCTCGTCCCGGCGCACCGAGACCCTCAGCCGCACCCCGCTGCCGGCCGGGCCGAACTTGAGCGCGTTGTCCAGCACGGCGTCCAGGGCGGAGCCGAAGCCGATCGGGTCCGCCATGCCGACGGCGAGCGCCGGGCCCTCCCAGCGCAGCTCGATCCCGCGCTGCTCGGCGACCGGCCGCCAGGCGTCGACCCGGGCCAGGGTGAGCGCGGCGAGATCGGTCTGCTCGGGTTCGGGGCGGGCGTGCTCGGCGGTGGCCAGGCCCAGCAGGTCGTCCAGCACCCGGGCCAGCCGGACGCCCTCCTCCCGGACGCCGCCGAGCTCCTCCTCGTGCCCCTCGGGCAGTTCCAGGCCGAGCACCTCGACCCGCAGCAGCAGGGCCGCCAGCGGGTTGCGCAGCTGGTGCGAGGCGTCCGCGACGAAGGCCTTCTGCTGGTCCATGGCGAGCACCACGTGGTCGGCCATCTCGTTGAACGAGCGGGCCAGCCGCTGCAGCTCGGGCGGGCCGCCGCCGGGCGCGACCCGGGCGGCCATCCGGCCGGTGGCGATGTCGTGGGTGGCCCGGTCGAGGGTGCGGACCGGGCGCAGCACCCACTCGGTGAGCCGACCGGCCAGCAGCACCGCGACGATCATCGCGGCGGCCTCGCCGGCGCCGATCACCAGCCAGCTGTGCAGGATCCGGGTGCGCAGCGCCCCGGTGGGGGACTCGCTGAGCACCACCGCGACCACGTCGCCGTCGCGCACCACCGGGGTGGCGACGGTCAGGGTGCGGTCGTCGGTCCACGGCCAGACCTGGGGCGGGTTGTGGCTGCGCCGCCCGTCCAGCGCCTCCTGGAAGGCCTGCGCGCCCCAGCCCCCGGGGGGCACCCGCCAGTCGGCGGGGGCGGCGGCGATCGGCACGCCGTCGCGCTGGAAGATGCCCAGCCGCACGCCGTACAGGTCGTGGTAGCGGCGGACCTCGGCGTCGATCGCGTGCCGGCGGCTGACGTCGCCGGGGGCGGGCTCCGGGTCGCCCTTGAGCGCGGACTCCACCGCCGAGGGGCCGGAGGTGGGCAGGTCCTGGGCGAAGCGGGCGGCGTCGTCGAGCCGGTCGACGACCACCTTGCTCTGCTCGGCCGCCGCGACCGCCGCCGCGAGCGGCAGCCCCAGGGCGGCCAGGACGCAGAGCATGAGGGCGATCAGGATGCCGAGCAGGCGGGTGCGCACGTGCGGTCAGCGCTCCGCGGGGGCGGGCGGGGCCGGGTCCGCGGCGGGCGCCGGGGACTCCGGGATCAGGCGGTAGCCGACGCCGCGGACGGCCTCGACCAGGCCGGGCAGCGCGAGCTTGTTGCGCAGCGAGCCGATGTGCACCTCCAGGGTGCGCCCGTTGCCCTCCCAGCCGCTGCGCCAGACCTCGCTGAAGATCTGCTCGCGCCGGTAGACCACGCCGGGGCTCTGGGCGAGCAGGGCGAGCAGGTCGAACTCCTTGCGGGTGAGCGGCACGTCCCGGCCGTCCACGCTGACCCGGCGGCGCTCCCGGTCGATCCGGATGCCGCGGGACTCCAGCGGGCCGCGCTGCTGCGGGACGGCGTCGGGCGCGGGCACCGCCACCGAGGCGGGGGCGGCGCCGCGGCGGGCCACCGCGTGGATGCGGGCGAGCAGCTCGCCCATGTCGTAGGGCTTGGTGACGTAGTCGTCGGCGCCCAGGTTGAGGCCGTGGATCCGGGAGCGGATGTCGGCGCGGGCGGTGACCATGATCACCGGGACGCCGCTGCCGGCCCTGATCCGGCTGCACACCTCGAAGCCGTCGCGGTCGGGCAGCCCGAGGTCGAGCAGCACCACCCGGTACGGGTCGTTCCCGTCCGGCACCAGGGCGTCCAGCGCCTCGTGCCCGCTGCGGGCGTGCCGGACCTGGAAGCCGTGCCGGCCCAGTACCGCGACCAGCGCGGCGGCCACGCGTTCGTCGTCCTCGACGAGCAGCAGTCGCATCCTGTTCTCCTCCTTCCCCCACCTGATCACCGGGACCGCCCGGTCGGGCCCCGGTCCTGCGCAGTATGAGCCAGTGGGCGGCCCGGCGCCAGGCTCGGTCGCCCGACGGCTGCCACGGGGCGGGGCGCGCCGGCGCGGACGCCCGCTTTCACATGCCCCGTTGGCGACCCGGCGAACAGCCCGCGAGCAGCGTGTGGCCGTTTCGTGATCCTCAAGTTCCGCTCAGATCGGCTGACGGCACGTCGTCATCACTCCTATGGTCGGCCCACCGGGGGCTGCGGCTCCGCCGGTCGCGGCTCCCGGATTTCGTACCACCATTGCCGCCCAAGGGAGTTCAGACTTTCACGGGCCGACACGAGGGAGCAGGCGCGATGGCCGAGAATCCGGTCGAGGACTCCACCCCTGCAGCCGCCCCCCTGGTCGTGCTGAGCAGCGTGAACAAGCACTACGGAGCGCTGCACGTCCTCCAGGACATCGACCTGAAGATCGTCCAGGGCGAGGTCGTGGTCCTGATCGGGCCGTCCGGCTCCGGCAAGTCGACGCTCTGCCGGACGATCAACCGGCTGGAGACCATCGACTCCGGCACGATCACCATCGACGGTCGCCCGCTGCCCGCCGAGGGCAAGGAGCTGGCCCGGCTGCGCGCCGAGGTCGGCATGGTGTTCCAGAGCTTCAACCTGTTCGCGCACAAGACGGTGCTGGAGAACGTCGTCATCGGCCAGGTCAAGGTGCGCGGGATCGCCCGGGCGCAGGCCGAGAAGACCGCCCGCGAACTGTTGGAGCGGGTCGGTGTCGGCGCACAGGCGGACAAGTTCCCCGCCCAGCTCTCCGGCGGCCAGCAGCAGCGCGTGGCGATCGCCCGGGCGCTGGCGATGAAGCCCAAGGTGATGCTCTTCGACGAGCCCACCTCGGCCCTCGACCCGGAGATGGTCAACGAGGTGCTGGAGGTCATGCGCCAGCTGGCCGCCGACGGCATGACGATGGTCGTGGTCACCCACGAGATGGGTTTCGCCCGCTCCGCCGCCAACCGCGTGCTGTTCATGGCCGACGGCCGGATCGTCGAGCAGAACACCCCGGACGCCTTCTTCACCGCGCCGCGTTCCGACCGTGCCAAGGACTTCCTCTCGAAGATCCTCCACCACTGACGCTTCGAGACCACGCGGGACCGCCGCCGGCAAGGACGCCGGGCGGCCCTGCCCGCGCACGCACCTTCCAGACGCCAGAGCCCGGTTAGCCGTGGCCCAGCTCCCAGGAGAACAACCCTCATGAGGACTCGTCGCACCCTCGCCGTCGCGCTCTGTGCCGTCGCGCTCACCGCCACCGCCGCCTGTGGCAAGGACGGCACCCCCGGCGCCACCGCCGCGAGCAGCGGCAACGCCCCGGCGCTGCCCACCTACACGGTCAAGACCGACGTCAAGATCGACTCGGCGATCCTCGCCGAGGCGAAGAAGCGCGGTCAGCTGATCATCGGTGCCAAGGCCGACCAGCCGTTCCTGGGCTTCGAGGACGTCGCCAGCGGCGACCGCAGCGGCTTCGACATCGAGATCGCCAAGATGATCGCCGCCGACCTCGGCTTCAGCCCGCAGCAGATCAAGTGGCAGACGCTGGTCTCCTCGCAGCGCGAGCCGGCCATCGCCAAGGGCCAGATCGACTTCTACGTCGGCACCTACAGCATCAACGACGAGCGCAAGAAGACGGTCTCCTTCGCCGGCCCGTACTACATCGCCGGCCAGGACTTCCTGGTGAAGGCCGACAACACCTCGATCACCGGCCCGGAGAGCGTCGGCGGCAAGAACATCTGCACCGCCACCGGCTCCACCTCGATCAAGAACATCCAGCAGTACAACCCGAAGATCACGCAGTTCGACACCTACTCGGCCTGCGTCGAGAAGCTGCTGTCCGGCGAGGTCGACGCGGTCACCACCGACGACGCGATCCTCAAGGGCTACGCCTCCAAGTACGCCCCCAAGCTCAAGGTGGTCGGCAAGCCGTTCACCAAGGAGAACTACGGCGTCGGTCTCAACAAGGACGACGCGGTCCTGCGCAACGCCATCAGCGACGCGCTCAAGGCCCACGAGGACAACGGCGACTGGAAGAAGGCCTACGACGCGACCCTGGGCGCGTCCGGCTCCGCCGCGCCGGCCGTGCCGGCCCTCGAACGCTACTGATCCGGTCCACGCCCGACCATCCGTCCTGACCATCTGAATGAGAGGAGGGCCGCCGGATGGGGTTCCTGTTCGAGCAGGACAACTTCGCGTTGTTCCGCGACGGCTTCCTGCAGACGATCGAGCTGAGCGCGCTCAGCGCCCTGCTCGCCCTGCTGCTGGGCACCCTGCTGGCGGCCTTCCGGGTCTCCCCGGTGCCGGTCCTGCGTGCCTTCGGCACCGCCTGGGTCACGCTGTTCCGCAACACCCCGCTGACCCTGCTGTTCTTCGCCGTCACCTTCGGCCTGCCGCCGCTCGGGGTGCACTTCGGCCACCTCACCTTCGCGGTGCTGGCGCTCGGCGGCTACACCGCCTCGTTCGTCTGCGAGGTGATCCGCTCGGGCATCAACACCGTGCCGCTCGGCCAGGCCGAGGCGGCCCGCAGCCTCGGCATGAGCTTCGGCCAGACCCTCACCCTGGTCATCCTGCCGCAGGCCACCCGGACCGTCCTGGCCCCGCTGAGCAGCGTGTTCATCGCGCTGCCGAGGAACTCGGCGATCGCCGGCGCGTTCAGCGTCAGCGAGCTGTACAGCGTGCAGCAGACCCTCTCCGAGCGCGGCTACGCGATCTTCGGGATCTTCTTCTGGGTGGCCTGCGCCTACCTGGTGATCAGTGCCACGGTCGCCACGCTGTTCCGCGTCCTGGAATCCCGACTGGCGGTGGCCCGATGAGCAACCTCTTCACCCGCACCCCCACGGCCAGCGTCCTCTACGACGCCCCCGGCCCGCGGGCCCGCACCCGGTACCGGCTGTTCGGGGTGCTGGCGCTGATCGGCGTCGCCGCCCTACTCTGGTACGTCTTCGCCGCGCTCTCCGACAACGGCCAGTTCGACCCGCAGATGTGGGACGCGTTCCAGTACAACACCGTCCAGCAGCGCATCGTGGACGGCCTGCTCTCCACCCTGGAGGCCTTCGGCCTGGCCGCACTGTTCTCGCTCGCCCTGGGCGGCCTGCTCGCCGCCGGGCAGCTCTCCGACCACAAGCCGGTCCGCTGGGCGGCCGTCGGCTTCGTCCAGTTCTTCCGGGCGATGCCACTGCTGATCCTGATCGTCGCGCTCTACTACGCGTTCTTCGCGAAGGAGCCGATGTGGGCGCTGGTGCTCGGCCTCACCCTCTACAACGGCTCGGTGCAGGCCGAGATCATCCGCAGCGGCGTCAACGCCGTCCCGCGCGGCCAGGCCGAGGCGGCCTACGCCCTCGGCATGCGCAAGACCCAGGTGATGGCCGGCATCCTGGTGCCGCAGGCGATCCGCTCGATGCTGCCCTCGATGATCGGCCAGCTGGTCGTCACCCTGAAGGACACCTCGCTCGGCTTCGTCATCACCTTCCACGAGCTGCTGTTCGTCGGCAAGGCGATCGCCAGCCAGCCGATCAACGCCGCGGGCTTCCCCTACATCCCCGTGGTGCTGGTGATCGGTCCGATCTACATCGCCATGTGCCTGCTGCTGACCGCCCTCGCCCGGTGGATCGAAGCGCGCGGCCGTCGCGGCGCGAACCGGCGCACTTCAGCTGCTGCTTGACGCACACGCAGGTGAACTGTTGCATTGCTCTTCGTGACACCTCCCGGGAGCATCCACGCGGCATATGCGGCAGCGGTAACTGACGCCGGCCCATCGGCCGGTTCGTGCCCGGAGGTCACCACATGGACCCGGTGATCGTGGTCGGGGCCGGACCGGTCGGTCTGGCCCTGGCCCTCGCCCTCGCCCGGCACGAGGTGCCGACCATCGTCCTGGACGAGGGCTCCGGGCTCTGCCCCGAGGGCCCGCGCAGCGTCGTCCTCGGGGCCGACACCGCCGCCTTCCTCACCCGGATCGGCTACCCGCGGGCCGTCTCGGACTCCGCCCTCTGGGACTCCTTCACCGTCTGGCGCCGCCGCCAGGAGGTGCTGCGGATCGACCTCACCGACTCCCCCGCCTTCCACCTGCCCCAGCACCGCCTCCAGCGCGGCCTGCGCGACGCCCTCACCGGCACCCCGCTGGTCCGGCTGGTCCCGCTGAGCCGGGTCGTCGAACTGGAACAGGACCGCGACGGCGTCAGCGTCCGCACCCACGGCACCCAGGACGGCTCCAGCACCTGGTGGCGCGGCAGCCACCTGGTCGGCTGCGACGGCGCCAGATCCGCCGTCCGCAAGCTCCTGAAGATCCGCTTCCCCGGCCGCCCCGCCGTCGACCGCAACGCCATCGCCACCGTCCGGGTCGACCTGCCCTTCCACGAGGCCCGGCTGCACCGCGAGCCCCCGTGGCGCGGCGACCGCGAGGCCTCCGCACGCCCGCTGCCGGACGGCGTCTGGCGGCTCGACTGGCGGCTGCCCCCCGGGCGGCCCGCGCCCACCGAAACCGTCGACCCGCACGCCACCTGGCCCGGCGTCGTCACCGGCGACACCCTGCTCACCCGGGTCACCGCCACCCTCACCGGCTGGTGCGGCGAACTCCCCCGCTTCGACCTGCTCGCCGCCGCCGACCACACCGCCCAGCAGCGCCTCGCCGCCCGGTTCCGCAGCGGCCGCTGCTTCCTCGCCGGCGACGCCGCCCACCTGCACGGCGCGCTCGGCATGCAGAACCTGGCCGACGGGCTGCGCGACGCCGACAACCTCGCCTGGCGGCTCTCCCTCGCCTGGCACCTCCACTCCGGCGGCCCACAACCCGGAGGCTCCCTGCTGGACGGCTACGAGGCCGAACGGCGCGGCGCGGTCGGCGCCCGGCTGCGCGCCGTCGACCAGTCCATGCCGCTGCTGCGCCCGCTGCGCGGCTGGCAGCAGACCCGGCGCTCGCTGCTGGTCGGCGGCTTCCGCAAGCACGCACCGCTGCTCGCCGACGGACAGCTCGGCACCGGCCGCTTCGGCGGCGCGCCCGCCTACCCGGCCGCGCCCTCGGGCGTCCCCGGCCGGGTGCCGGTCCAGCGCGGCGCCCGCGGCACCACCTCGCTCAGCGAACTGCTGCCGGCCACCGCCCCCGGCGTGCTCGTCCCGGACCTGCCGGTGCTCGCCGCCGACGGCACCCCGGACCACCTGCACGCCCGGCTCGGCGTCACCTTCCTGCTGCTGCTGGTCGCCCCCGGCACCGCCGTCTGGTCCGCCGAGCACTGGCTGGGCGCCGGCCTGATGCCCCGGCTCGCCGAGGTCGCCGCCGCGCTGCCGGTGCCCGCCGAAGTGCTGGTCACCGAGGAGTACCCGGAGGCCGGGCCGCACACCGTGCTGCTGATCCGGCCGGACGGGCACCTGGTCGGCGCCACCCAGGGCGCCGCCGCCGAAGACCTGCTGGCGCTCGCCGACCGCGCCCGGGGCGGGCCGGCCCCGCTCGCCGGCGCACCCGAAGCCGAGCCCGACCAGGACCCCGCGCCGGAGCCCGCCGTCCGCCAGGCGCCCCGGCAGGTGGACTCACCCCGCGCGTAGGGCCCTGGCGCGCGCCCCGGGCGTGCGCCGGACAGGGCCTGGCAGGGCCGGGCAGGGCCTAACTCGCCACCGCGATGGCCCGGCTCTCCCGGACCACCGTCACCCGGATCTGGCCGGGATAGGTCAGCTCCTCGGCGACCTGCCGGGCGACCTCGCGGGCGATCAGCTGCGCCCCGAGGTCGTCCACCTCCTCCGGCCGCACCATCACCCGTACCTCGCGCCCCGCCTGCATCGCGTACACCTCGGCCACGCCCTCGTGCGCGCGGGCGATCTCCTCCAGCCGCGCCAGCCGCCGCACGTACACCTCCAGCGACTCCTTGCGCGCCCCGGGCCGCCCGCCCGAACAGGCGTCCGCGGCCTGCGTGAGCACGGCCTCCACGGTGCGCGGCTCCACCTCGCCGTGGTGCGCGGCGATCGCGTGCACCACCTCCGGGGACTCCCCGTGCCGGCGGGCGAAGTCCGCGCCGACCGCCGCGTGGCTGCCCTCGACCTCGTGGGTGAGCGCCTTGCCGATGTCGTGCAGCAGTGCCGACCGCCGTACCGGCTCCGGGGCCACCCCGAGCTCGGCGGCCATCATCCCGGCCAGGTGCGCGGACTCCAGCAGGTGCCCGAGCACGTTCTGCCCGTACGAGACCCGGTAGCGCAGACTGCCCAGGGTACGGACGAGTTCGGGGTGCATCCCGCCGACCCGGGCGTCCAGCAGGGCGTCCTCACCGGCCCGGACGCAGCACTGCTCGACCTCCTCGCGGCTGCGCTCGTGGACGTGCTCGATCCGGGTCGGGTGGATCCGGCCGTCCTCGACCAGTTGTTCCAGGGTGAGCCGGGCGGTCTCCCGGCGGACCGGGTCGAAGCAGGAGAGCTGCACCGTCGCGGGGGTGTCGTCGATGATCAGGTTGACGCCGGTGACCGCCTCGAAGGCACGGATGTTGCGGCCTTCGCGGCCGATGATCCGGCCCTTCATGTCCTCGCTCGGCAGCCGGAAGACGGTGACCGCCGTCTCGGCGGTCTGCACCGTCGCCAGCCGCTGGATCGCCCCGGCGAGGATGCCCCGGGCCCGGCGCTCGCCCTCCTCCCTGGCCTCGCGCTCGAGCTCCCGGACCGTGACCGCGGCCTCCCGCCGGGCCGTGGTCGCGGCCTCCCGCAGGAGTTCGGCGCGGGCCTGCTCGGCGGAGAGTCCGCCGGCCCGCTCCAGCACCGCCACCCGGCGGGTCACCAGCGCCTCGGCCTCGCCCCGGGCGCGCTCCAGCTCGGCGGAGCGCGCGGCGAGTTCGTCCTCCCTGGTCCGGACCCGGCGCAGCTCCTCGGCCAACTGCTCCTCACGCCGGTCGAGTTCGGCCCGCTGCCGGGAGGTCTGCTGCTCGGCCCAGCCGCGAACGCGCTCGGCCTCGACGCCGGCGCGCCGCTGGGCGGCCCGGAGCCGCTTGGCCAGCAACCCGACCAGGACGGCGAGGAGCAGCAGGACGGCGCCGGCCGACCCGGCGAGGAGCAGCAGGGAGGCGTCCGATCCGGTGCCCGCAGAGATCCTCATGCCGCCCACTCCCCGTCACCGCTGTCCGCCGCCCGGCGTGGACCGCCGTCCGGAAGCGCCCCCGCACTGAGTGCGAGGCTAGGCGCGGGTCACGAAACGGTCAAGACTCGACCTGGACTGGACCAAGAAGCGTACGCAATAGCTACCGGACGGCCACTAGTCCCTCCCGGTTCCCGACGGTTCGCCCGGCTCCTCCTCGTCCAGCGCGCTCCGCACCACCCGGAACGCCAGCCCCTCGGAGTAGCCGCGCCGGGCCAGCACGCCGACCAGCCGCCGTATCCGGACCTGCGGGTCCAGCCCCCGGGTGGACCGCAGCTTGCGGTCCACCAGCGCCCGGGCGGCCTCGGTCTCGTCGTCGTGGTCGAGCTGGGCGACGGCCTGTTCGACCAGGTCCGCGGTCACGCCCTTGGTGCGCAGTTCCTGGGCCAGCGCCCGCCGGGACAGCCCCCGGACGGCGTGCCGGGACTCCACCCAGGCCGCGGCGAAGGCCGCGTCGTCGATCAGCCCGACCTCTTCGAGCCGGGTGAGCACCTCGTCGGCGACGTCGTCCGGGATCTCCCGCTTGCGCAGGGCGTCGGCGAGCTGTTTGCGGCTCTTGGCGGCGCCGGTGAGCAGCCGCAGGCAGATGTCGCGGGCACGGCCCTCGGGATCGGCCGTCTCCTCGGCCCCGGCCCGCTTCCGCGCGGTTCGGCCGGTACGGGCGGAGGGGTCTCGCTCGTCACCCGGAGCGCCCGCCTCGTCCGAGGCGTGCCCGGCGGAGCGCCCGGCCGCAGTGCGCCGCCCACGACGCGCCCCGGCACCGGTGCGCGGGGCCGGGGCGGTCACACCCCCGTGACCGACCGCCCCGGCCTCGCCCCGGCCGCTGCCCGCCGTCGCGGAGCCGGCCTCGTCGAACTCCTCGGCCGCCAGTGCCGATCGCCGCCTGCGGCGGCCGGTGGGCAGTTCGGAGGCGGAGACGAGCCCGAGCTCGTCCACCGTCGGCTCCGCCGGAGCCGGCCCGGGCGCCGCGCCGCGCACCGCCCGGGCCGGCGCCCGGTCGAACTCCGGCTCCGGACCGGATGCCCACTGTGCGGCGGAGGACCGCTCCCGCCGCCGCCCCTTCCGGGACTGCGACCGCGCCCGGGGCGTCGCCTCGAACGGCGGCTCCGGCTCCCCCGCCACGGCGGCGAACCAGTCCGGCGGCCCGTAGTCGTCGCCGTTCGGACCCGCCGGTCCGCCCTCACCCACTGCGTCGTGCTGCGTCAACGGTTCAGGCCTTGGCGGCCGCCGCCGTCTTCTTCGCCGCGGCCGTCTTGGCGGCGGTCGCGGTGATCGGCTTCGCGGCGCCGTCGGCGGCAGCGGCCGCGGCCTCGCCCTCTGCCGGCTCCTCGGTCTTCGGGCCGATGCCGAGCTTGCCCTTGATCTTCCGCTCGATCTCGTCGGCGAGCTGCGGGTTGTCCCGCAGGAAGTTGCGGGCGTTCTCCTTGCCCTGGCCGAGCTGGTCGCCCTCGTAGGTGTACCAGGCGCCGGACTTGCGGATGAAGCCGTGCTCGACGCCCATGTCGATCAGGCCGCCCTCGCGGCTGATGCCGACGCCGTAGAGGATGTCGAACTCGGCCTGCTTGAACGGCGCGGCGACCTTGTTCTTGACCACCTTGACGCGGGTGCGGTTGCCGACCGCCTCGGTGCCGTCCTTCAGGGTCTCGATCCGGCGGATGTCCAGCCGGACGGAGGCGTAGAACTTCAGCGCCCGGCCACCGGTCGTGGTCTCCGGCGAGCCGAACATGACGCCGATCTTCTCGCGCAGCTGGTTGATGAACACCGCCGTAGTGCCCGACTGGTTCAGCGCACCGGCGATCTTGCGCAGCGCCTGGCTCATCAGCCGGGCCTGCAGACCGACGTGCGAGTCACCCATCTCGCCCTCGATCTCCGCACGCGGGACGAGCGCCGCGACCGAGTCGATGATGATCAGGTCGACCGCGCCGGAGCGGATCAGCATGTCGGTGATCTCCAGCGCCTGCTCACCGGTGTCCGGCTGGCTGACCAGCAGGGCGTCGGTGTCCACGCCGAGCTTCTTGGCGTACTCGGGATCGAGCGCGTGCTCCGCGTCGACGAAGGCGACCGTGCCGCCGGCCCGCTGGGCGTTGGCCGCCAGGTGGAGGGTCAGGGTGGTCTTGCCGGAGGACTCGGGGCCGTAGATCTCGACCACCCGGCCGCGCGGGATACCGCCGACACCGAGGGCGACGTCCAGGGCGGTGGACCCGGTGGGGATCACGTCGATCGGCTCGTTGGCCTTCTCGCCCAGGCGCATCACCGAGCCCTTGCCGAACTGCCGCTCGATCTGAGCGAGTGCGTTCTCAAGGGCCTTCTCGCGGTCCGTACCTGCCATGGCTTCCACCCTCGGGTTCTGTGCTGTGCGCTTCATCGTCCTCGACGCTAGCGCGTCCCACTGACAAACGAGCCCGACCCGGCTCCGCCTGTGGAAAACTCCTCGCCGGAGAGTATAGAGAACAACTGTTCGATTCAAGCCTCGCACGTCCGAACGGTGCCGCCACCGCCGGCCGGGTCACCTCCCGTCGCCGCCGACCATCCGCCGCAGCCGCCGCGCCGCCTCCCGGCGCAGCTCCCGCCGGGCCCGCCGCTGCTCGCCCCGGTCGATCCGCGGGTCGGTGGCCACCTCGTACCGCCGCACGTACGTCCCGACGAAGCCCTGCAAGGTGGCCGCCGCCGGGATGGCGATCAGCGCGCCCACCGCGCCGAGCAGCGCCGCGCCCGCGATCACCGCGCCGAACGCGACCGCCGGGTGCACGTCCACCGTCCGCGCGGTGATCCTCGGGTGCAGCAGGTAGTTCTCGACCTGCTGGTAGACCACCACGAAGATCAGCACCCAGAGCGCGTCCACCGGCTGCACGGTGAGCGCCACCAGCACCGGCAGCGCGCCGGCCAGGTACGTCCCGATGGTCGGCACGAACTGCGACATGACGCCGACCCAGACCGCCAGCGCGGCCGCGTACGGCAGGTCGAGCAGCGCGAACATCACCCAGTGCCCGATCGCGGAGACCACCGCGAGCAGCGCCCGGGAGTACAGGTAGCCGCCGGTCTTGGCGAGTGCGATCTCCCAGGCCCGCAGCACCTCGCCCTGCTTGGCGGGCGGCAGCATCGAACAGACCGTCCGGCGGACCCGCGGGCCCTCGGCGGTGAAGTAGAAGGTGAACAGCCCGACCGTGAAGGCCTGGAAGAGCCCGCCGATCACGGTGGAGGAGAGGCCCCAGACGTTGTCGGCGGCCTGCTGGGCGTAGCTCTCGATCGCGCCGGAGTCCTTGAGCAGCTTCTTCTGCAGCTCGCCCAGCGACAGGTCCTGATGGAACGTCCGGTTCACCCAGTTGATCAGGTTGTCGACCAGGTGCGGCAGGTCCCCGGCGATCTTCGCGACCTGATCGACCAGCAGCGTGCCGAGCGCCGCGAGGAACCCGATCACCGCGATCCCCACCGCGACGAACACCAGGAAGGTGCCGATCCCGCGACGCACCCCGCGCGCCGCCATCCGGTCGACGGCCGGCTCCAGCGCCAGCGAGAGGAAGAAGGCCACCAGCAGCATCACGAAGAGGTCGATCAGCTGGTGGAAGGCCCAGTCGGCGAGCTGGAACAGCCCGACCAGCACCAGGGCCAGCACCATCGCCCGGGGCAGCCAGCGCGGCATCCCGCCACCCCAGAGGCCGCCGGCCGCGCCCTCCGGCAGCCGCGGTTCGGGCGGCGGGCCCGGAGCCTCGTCAGCGACCCGCGCCGTCCTGTCCGAATTCTGTGCTTCTGCGCTGCTTGTCACTCCGACAGTCTCACCCATCCCCCGGAACCGCCCGAGCACCGGGCACCCCGCCGGGGCGGGGTCGGTCCCGCGGGCGGGCGGTGGTCAGCGCAGCACGCCGGAGACGCCCTGGGTCTCGCAGACCACCCGCCAGACGTCCTTGGCCTCCCAGCCCGCCTCCAGCGCCTGCCGCACCGTCCGCCCGCCGAGTTCGCTCATCACGTGGTCGGAGGCGAAGGACTCCGCGTACGCCTCCCCGAAGTGCGCGTGCATCCGTCGCCAGAACTCCGTCAGCCTCATGGCTCCAGTATCCCGGACCGCGCGGCCCCGCTCCGGGCCCGCCACTGCCCGGCCGTCAGCGCGTACTCGACCTCACCGTGCTCGCTGCCGGGGATCGCCTCCGGGTAGTCCTCGTGGAAGGTGCGGACGAACGACAGCCCGGTCTTCTCCATGACCCGCCGCGAGCCCGCGTTGACCGTCATCGTGTACGCCACCACCCGCCGCACGCCCAGTTCGGTGAAGCCGCGGCGGACCAGCGCCCGCGCCCCCTCGGTCGCGTACCCGAGCCCCCAGGCGGCCCGGCGCAGCCGGTACCCCAGCTCGACCTCGGAGCGGTCGCCGTCCCGCGTCGGCCGGAACTCGAACCAGCCCAGGAAGGCCCCGCCGTCCCGCTCCTCGGCCGCCCACCAGCCGAGGTCGCCGTACCGCCGGTGGTGCGCGAGGTACAGCGGCAGCAGTTCGCCCTCGACCCGCTCCCGCGCGGTCGGCCGCCCGCCGGTGAGGTGGCGCATCACCTCCGGGTCGCCGTCCAGTTCGACCAGGTGGTCGACGTCCGCTGCGGTGAAGCGGCGCAGCACCAGCCGCTCGGTGGTGAGGAAGACGGTCACGCCCCGATCCTCACCCGCCGGCCCGGGCGGCGTCACCCGGTTTTCCGCCCGCCTCAGCGCGGCAGCGCGAGCAGCCCGGCACCGAAGTACTGCCGGGCCCCGCAGGCGTACGGCCCGGGCGGGCAGGCGGCCGCCGCGGTGCCGGCGAGCAGGGCGGCGAGCGGGGCGGAGCCGTAGTCCGGGTGCAGGGCGGCGGCCACCGCGACCACGCCGGTGACGTGCGCCGCCGCCATCGAGGTGCCGGCCAGTGCCGCGTACTGCCCGCCCGGCCAGTCGGAGACGACCGCGCCCTGCGGCCCGCTGTCCGGGTCGCCGCCGGGGGCGGCCAGCGAGACCCGGCCGCGGCCGTAGTTCGAGTAGCCGGACGGGCGGCCGTCCCGGTTGACGGCGGTGACGGTGACGACGCCGGGCAGTTCGCCGGGCAGCCGGATGCACTCGGTGCCCAGGTAGCGGGAGCGGGCCGGGCCGGAGACCCGGTCGTTGGGGCTGCGTTCGTCCGTCCGGGCGGCACCGAGGTCCTGCCCGTCGTTGCCCGCCGAGGCGACCACGACGGCGCCCTTGCGCTGGGCGTAGGCGGAGGCCCGGCCGACGGCGGCGATCAGCGCGGCCTGGTCCTGGTCCTCCGGGCAGTTGTACTTCCACGGGTCGGCGAAGTAGCTGTTGTTGATCGCCTTGGCGCCGTGGTCGGCGGCCCAGAGTATGCCGCACACGATGTTCTCGGCGTAGTACTGGCCGAGCGGTCCGAGCAGCCGGACGGCGGCGATCCGCACGCCCGGCGCGACCCCGGTGACGCCGTGGCCGTCCCGGGTGGCGCCGACGATCCCGGCGACGTGGGTGCCGTGGCCGCTCTCGCTGACCCCGGGGTCGGGCCGCCAGGAGCCGGAGCGGGCGTCGGGCCGGCCGTCGGCGCAGGAGACGGAGGCCTTCGGGTCGACGGCGGCGCGCAGGTCCGGGTGGGTGTCGTCGACGCCGGAGTCGAGCACCGCGACGAGCACCTTGTGCAGCGCGTCGGCGGTCGGCGCGCCGGCGGGACCGCGGATCCCGGTGGAGGCGTCGCCGGCCCGGGCGCCGGCGCCGCCGAGCATGGCGAGGTTCCACGGGTCGCCCTCGCCCGGGTCTGGCACCGTGACGGTGCCGCCGTCCTGCCGGTCGGCGCTGTCGCGACGGGCGCTGTCGGTGCTGCTGCGACGGGCGTGATCGCTGTCGCGACGGGCCTGATCGGTGCTGCTGCGGTCGGCGCGGTCGGTACCGGCGGCGAAGTCCCCGGCGCCGTCCAGCAGGCGGGGCGGGGCGACCACCGGTTCGGTCCGGGTGGTGCCGACGGCGGCGATCCCGGGCCGGGCCCGCAGCGTGCCCGCGAAGCCGCCGGTGGCGTACGCCAGGACGGCCCCGATCTGCGGGTACTCCTGGACCACCTGCCCGCCCGCCGCCCGGCTCTCGGCCCCGGCCAGGGCGGCCCCGGCGGCGTCCTCCTGCCCGGCGAGCACCAGGTAGCTGAGGTAGGGCCGGCCGGATCCGGACACGTACGGGACGGCGCCGCCGACCACGAGTGCGGTGAGCAGCATCGCGAGCAGCGCCCGGGCGGGCCCGCGGACGCGGCGGCGGGCGGCACGGGCGGGACTGCCGGACGGGTTCACCTGCGCCATCGCACGGTCTCCGCTCGTCGGTCCGGTGGGTCGGGGGTGGATCACTGGCCTGATTCATCACCATATGAGCGGATTTGCCTTTTTGCTCCTTTAACTACACCCGGGCTCACCACACCCGTGCGGCCTCCGCTCCCCCACCCCGGTTGTCGGTGCCACCCGGCACCATGGGGGCATGGCGCCCCCGCACCCGACCCCGCCGAACGACGACCCCCTGGCCGGATTCGCCCCGACCACCCGGGCCTGGTTCACCGGCGCCTTCTCCGCCCCCACCACCGCCCAGGCCGAGGCCTGGCGCGCCATCCGGCAGGACACCGACGTCCTGGTGGTCGCCCCCACCGGCTCCGGCAAGACGCTCGCCGCCTTCCTCTCCGCCCTGGACCGGCTGAGCAGCACCCCGCCCCCGGCGGACCCCAAGCGCCGCTGCCGGGTCCTGTACGTGTCGCCGCTCAAGGCCCTCGCGGTGGACGTCGAGCGCAACCTGCGCGCCCCGCTGACCGGCCTGCGCCAGGCCGCCGTCCGGCTCGGCCTGCCCGAGCCGGAGGTCCAGGTCGCCACCCGCTCCGGCGACACCCCCGCCGCCGACCGCCGCCGCTTCGCCACCCACCCGCCGGACATCCTGATCACCACCCCCGAGTCGCTGTTCCTGCTGCTCACCTCCGCCTCCCGGGAGGCGCTGCGCGGCGTCGACACGGTGATCCTCGACGAGGTGCACGCCGTCGCCGGCACCAAGCGCGGCGCCCACCTCGCGCTCAGCCTGGAGCGGCTGGACGAACTGCTGGAGCGCCCGGCCCGCCGGATCGGCCTGTCCGCGACCGTCCGCCCGGTCGAGGAGGTGGCCCGCTACCTCAGCCCGCAGCGCGGCGCCGTCGTCGTCCAGCCCGCCGCCGCCAAGGAGTTCGACCTGTCGGTGGTCGTCCCCGTCCCCGACCTGGACGACCTGCCCGCGGCCCCGGCCACCGGCGCCTCCTCCGACGCCGACCCGCAGCGGCAGGCGTCGATCTGGCCGCACGTCGAGGAGCGGATCGTCGACCTGGTCCAGGCGCACCGCTCGACCATCGTCTTCGCCAACTCCCGCCGCCTCGCCGAGCGCCTGTGCAACCGGCTGAACGAGATCGCCCTCGAACGGGCCACCGGTGAGCGGCTGCCCGAGGCGCACTCCCCCGCCCAGCTGATGGCCGAGTCCGGCGTCGCCAAGGGCGCCCCGCCGGTCATCGCGCGCGCCCACCACGGCTCGGTCTCCAAGGAGCAGCGGGCGCTGGTCGAGGAGGAGTTGAAGGCTGGCCGGCTGCCCGCCGTGGTCGCCACCTCCAGCCTGGAACTGGGCATCGACATGGGCGCCGTCGAACTGGTCGTCCAGGTCGAGTCCCCGCCCTCGGTCGCCTCCGGCCTGCAACGGGTCGGCCGGGCCGGCCACCAGGTCGGCGCCGTCTCCACCGGCGTCTTCTTCCCCAAGTACCGCGGGGACCTGGTGCAGTCCGCCGTGGTCACCGAGCGGATGCGGGCCGGCCGGATCGAAGCGCTGCGCGTCCCGCGCAACCCGCTGGACGTGCTCGCCCAGCAACTGGTCGCGATGACGGCGCTGGACGCCTGGCCGGTGGACGACCTGCTCACCGTGGTCCGCCGCGCCGCGCCCTTCGCCACCCTCCCGCAGTCCGCCTTCGAAGCCGTGCTCGACATGTTGGCCGGCCGCTACCCCTCGGACGCCTTCGCCGAGTTGCGCCCCCGGGTGGTCTGGGACCGGGTGGCCGGCACCGTGACCGGCCGGCCCGGCGCCCAGCGGCTCGCCGTCACCTCCGGCGGCACCATCCCCGACCGCGGCCTGTTCGGCGTCTTCATCGCCGGCGCCACCGGGTCCGATTCGAAGACGGGCAAGAAGGGCGGCGGCCGGGTCGGAGAGCTCGACGAGGAGATGGTCTACGAGTCCCGCGTCGGCGACGTGTTCACCCTCGGCACCACTTCCTGGCGGATCCAGGAGATCACCCACGACAAGGTGCTGGTCACCCCCGCCCCCGGCGTGCCCGGCCGGCTCCCGTTCTGGAAGGGCGACACCCTCGGCCGCCCACTCGAACTCGGCCGCGCCCTCGGCGCGTTCACCCGCGAGCTGGGCGCCCTGGCGCCCGAGGCCGCCACCGCCCGGCTGCACCGGGCCGGCCTGGACGACTGGGCCGCCGCCAACCTGCTCGACTACCTCGCCCAGCAGCGCGCCGCCACCGGCCACCTCCCGGACGACCGCACCATCGTCGTCGAGCGCTTCCGGGACGAGCTCGGCGACTGGCGGATCGTCATCCACTCCCCCTTCGGCGCCCAGGTGCACGCCCCCTGGGCGCTCGCGCTCGGCGCCCGGCTGCGCGAGAAGCACGGCCTCGACCCCCAGGTCATGCACGCCGACGACGGCATCGTGCTGCGCCTGCCGGACGCCGACCTCCTCGCCACCGACTTCGATTTCAACAGCCCCTCGGAGCGGTCCGGTTCGGACGAGGCCCCGGTCGGCGCCGACGCCGCCCTGTTCGACGCCGCCGAGATCGAGCAGCTGGTCACCGACCAGGTCGGCGGCTCCGCCCTGTTCGCCTCCCGCTTCCGCGAGTGCGCCGGCCGTGCCCTGCTGCTCCCGCGCCGCAGCCCCGGCCGCCGCACCCCGCTCTGGCAGCAGCGCCAACGCGCCGCCCAACTGCTCGAAGTCGCCTCCGAGTACGGCTCGTTCCCGATCGTCCTGGAGGCCGTCCGCGAGTGCCTCCAGGACGTCTTCGACGTGCCGGGCCTGGTCGAGCTGATGGGCGACCTCGAATCCCGCGCCGTCCGCCTGGTCGAGGTCACCACCCCCGAGCCCTCGCCCTTCGCCCGCTCCCTCCTGTTCGGCTACGTCGCCCAGTTCCTCTACGAGGGGGACTCCCCGCTCGCCGAGCGCCGCGCCGCCGCCCTCTCGCTCGACTCCCGGCTGCTGTCCGAACTCCTCGGCCAGGCCGAGCTGAGCGAACTGCTCGACCCGCAGGTCCTCGCCGAGCTGGAGGCCGAGCTCCAGCGCCTCACCCCCGAGCGCCGGATCAAGGACGCCGAGGGCGTCGCCGACGCGCTGCGCCTGCTCGGCCCGCTCACCGAGGCCGAGCTGGCGGCCCGCGGCGCCGAGCCGCTCTGGGCACTGGAGTTGGAGGCCGCCCGCCGGGTGATCCAGGTCCGGATCGCCGGCGAGCGGCGCTGGTCCGCCGTCGAGGACGCCGGGCGGCTGCGCGACGCGCTCGGCACCCCGCTGCCGGTCGGCGTCCCCGAGGCCTTCACCGAGCCGGTCAAGGATCCGCTGGGAGACCTGCTCGCCCGCCACGCCCGCACCCACGGCCCGTTCGCCGCCGCCGAGGCGGCCGCCCGCTTCGGCCTCGGCACCGCCGTCGTCACCGGCACCCTGCACCGGCTCACCGCCGCCGGCCGACTGGTCCAGGGCCAGTTCCGCCCACCCGTCGCCCGCCAACACCCTTCGCCGGAGGCGCTCCACACCACCCCTCCCGACCACACCACCACCGAGTGGTGCGACGCCGAGGTCCTGCGCCGGCTGCGCCGCCGCTCGTTGGCCGCCCTGCGCCAGGAGGTCGAACCCGTCCCACCGCGCGCCCTGGCCGCGTTCCTCCCGCAGTGGCAGCACCTGGCCGGCCACCGACTGCGCGGCCCGGACGGCCTGCTCCGGGTGGTCGAACAGCTCCAGGGCACCGCCCTGCCCGCCTCCGCCCTGGAGAAGCTGATCCTCCCGGCCCGGCTCACCGACTACTCCCCCGGCCTGCTGGACGAGTTGACGGCGGCCGGCGAGATCGGCTGGTGCGGGGCCGGCGCACTGCCCGGCAAGGACGGCTGGCTCAGCCTGCACCTGGCCGAGCACGCCCACCTGCTGCGCCCCGAGCCCGTCCCGCCCGCGCTCACCCCCGTGCACAGCGCGCTGATGGCGGCACTGGCCGGCGGCTACGGCCTGTTCTTCCGCCAGCTGGTCCAGCAGTTGCCGGAGGAGACCCCGGAGCCGGAGGCCGTCGAGGCGCTCTGGGACCTCGTCTGGGCCGGGTACGTCACCAACGACACCCTCGCCCCGCTGCGCGCCCTGCTCGGCTCCGGCCGGACGGCCGGTGCCACCGCCCACCGCGCGCCCCGGGCGACCCCGCGCGGCCGCTACGGCGGCGCCGGCCGCGCCTTCGGCCGGGTCGGCGGCGCGCTGCGCAGCGGCCCGCCGACGGTGGCCGGGCGCTGGTCACTGCTGCCCGCCTTCACCACCGACCCGACGGTCCGGGCCACCACCCAGGCGCAGAGCCTGCTGGACCGGCACGGCCTGGTCACCCGGGGCGCGGTGGCCGCCGAGCGGGTGCCGGGCGGCTTCGCCGGGGTGTACCGGGTGCTCGCCGCGATGGAGGAGCGCGGCCGGGCCCGCCGGGGCTACTTCGTCGAGGGGCTGGGCGGCGCCCAGTTCGCCATGGAGGGCGCGGCCGACCGGCTGCGCTCGGTCAACGGACGACTGGAGCGGGCCCGGGCCGCCGAGTGGCCGGCCGCCCCGGCCACCGAGCCGCCGCAGGTGCTGGTGCTGGCCGCCGCCGATCCGGCGAACGCCTACGGCTCCGCGCTGCCCTGGCCGGAGCCGCCGACGGCCCCCGGAGCCAAGGAGGCCCGGGCGCACCGCCCGGGCCGCAAGGCGGGCGCCCTGGTGGTGCTGGTGGACGGCGAGTTGGCGCTGTACGTCGAGCGGGGCGGCAAGTCACTGCTGGCCTGGCCGGAGGACGGCGCCACCCGGGCGCTGGCGGTGGGCGCGCTGGCGGCCGCGGTCCGCGAGGGTGCGCTCGGCAGCGTCACGGTCGAGCGGGCGAACGGCGAGCCTGCCCTCGGCTCGGCGCTGGGCGCCGCGCTGGAGGAGGCCGGTTTCCACGCCACCCCGCGCGGCCTGCGCCTGCGGTCCTCCTGAGGTCCGCCGACACCGAAGGCCGCGGGGCATCCGGTGCCCCGCGGCCTTCGTTCGCTCGTATCACCCGTTCGAGTGGCTCAGCCGACCGTCGGCGGTTGCGCCTCCACCCGGGCCACGGCCACCGATGGGCGCCGCTCCGGCCCGGTGGCGTTCCGGTCGGCGTGGACCGGGATCAGGCCGAGTCCCCAGCCGCCGGCCGCGAGCAACCCCAGCGCGGCGCCGTCGGCCAACTGTCCCCGGACCGCCGGCAGCCACCAGACCAGCCCTGCCGTCAGGATCACCAGGACCCGGCGGGCCGGCCACGGCATCAGTCGCCGCAGCCGTATTCGAGCCTCCGTGCACGCCGTCGCGGCTCTCCGCACGACCGCCCTCCTTCGCTCGCCCCGGGCACCAGGAGCCCGGGAGTCGAGGCCGGGTTCAGGCGGCGACCACGTCCATCGCGGCGGCCTTGGGCGACATGTTCGCCCGGTCGGCACCGGGGGCGGGCAGCGGAACCGGTTCGAGTACCGGCCTCAGCAGATCACCTTCGGAGAGGGTGGCCATCGCCGCAAGTTCGGCGAGCGACAGTTCGTCGCTGACCTCGCGCATGACCTCGGACATCCGGACGTCGAGCGCGTCGCAGATGGCGGAGAGCAGCTCCGAGGAGGCCTCCTTCTGTCCCCGCTCGACCTCGGAGAGGTAACCGAGCGAAACCCTGGCTGCCGCCGACACCTCGCGGAGTGTGCGGCCCTGGCGCTGGCGCTGCCGACGCAGTACATCGCCCAGTAGGCGACGAAGCAGGATCATCGGTGCCTCCCTCCTCGGACTGCGGATCGAGATGTCACGACCCCACCGTACCGCCTTGCCCGCATCGCGTGCGGGGACCCTGGTCGTGTTCACTCTGGGCTGCAAGGCTGTCCCCCTCCTCGTTCCGGTGTCGTTCCCGGGTCCGCGGGCCCCTCGTGGTACCCGCCGTGGGCCGCCCGGCCACCGTCACGCAACTCGTTCGCCACCTGGTTTCTGCCCAACCAGGCCGTTGGATGTAACACGATCCTCCAGCTGTGCCATGCCCGCGGACCGGATCGGCAGATCGCGGTTCGGTGGAGATCGCCGCGATCGGGGCTCCACCACGCCTCCGCGGCGCCTCCACACGGGCTGCGGGACGCCCGGGTGCGGGCCCCGCGGGGTTCAGGTCGTGGGCGTAGCGGCCCGTAGCCGCTCGACGAACAGCTCCAGAGCGGCGGTCACCGCCCCGTGACGGATTCTGGCACGCCCGCCCGACAGCCGGGGCGAACTGACCAGAGTTCCCTCCGGACCGGCGACCGCCAGGTGTACGGTGCCCACCGGCTGCCCGTCCTGCGGGTCCGGCCCGGCCACCCCGGTCGTCGCGATCCCGTACGTGGCCCCCAGCAGCCGACGCACGCCCTCGGCCATCTGCCCCGCCACCACCGGGTGGACCGGCCCGTACACCGCCAGGAGTCCCTCGTCCACGCCGAGCACCGAGGCCTTCAGCTCGGTGGCGTACGCCGTGACCGAGCCCCGGAAGGTCGCGGACGCCCCGGGGACGTCGACCAGGGCGGCCGCGAGCAGCCCTCCGGTCAGCGACTCGGCGACGGCCAGCGTGCCGCCCCTGGCGCGCAGCGCCTCGTGCGCCCGTACCGCCAGCTCGTGGTCCGTCACCCGGTCTCCCCCGTCACTCACCGGCCCGCGCGCTCCGCGGCCAGTCCCTCGCGGCGCATGCGCAGCGCCTGTCCGACGTAGTCCAGCGCGGTGCCGATGGTCAGCAGTACCGCCAGGGCCATCAGCACGGCCCGGGCGGTGGCCAGCCAGCCGGTCAGCTCCAGCACGTACATGCCGACCGCGATGCCCTGGGTCAGCGTCTTGATCTTGCCGCCCCGGCTGGCCGGGATGACGCCGTAGCGGATCACCCAGAAACGCATCAGGGTGATGCCGAGTTCGCGGGCCAGGATCACCGCGGTGACCCACCAGGGCAGGTCGCCGAGCAGCGAGAGGCCGATCAGCGCCGAGCCCATGATCGCCTTGTCGGCGATCGGGTCGGCGATCTTCCCGAAGTCGGTGACCAGGCCCTTGCGCCGGGCCAGCTCGCCGTCGAACAGGTCGGTGATCATCGCGATGGCGAACGACGCCCAGGCGACCGAGCGCCACTTGGGGTCGTGCCCGCCGTCGGCGAACAGCAGCGACACGAAGACCGGCACCAGCAGCAGCCGGAGCATCGTGAGCATGTTGGCGATGTTCCAGACAGCCGGCGCCGGCGGCACCGCGGCCGGCGGTCTGCCCGGATGGGCCGCGGCCGGGGCGCCGGGCCCCTTGGTCATTCCCCGGCTCCCGGGGCCTGACGGACCCGGACCGGCTCCAGCGCCTCGGCGATCAGGTCGACGCCCTCGCTGGCGACCACCTTGGCCCGGTGGAACTGGCCGATCTGCGGGTCCTCGACGCCGGTGAGGGTGGTCAGGCCGTCGGTCTCGGGGGCCTGGTGGGCGGCCCGGCCCTCGACCACGCCGTCCTCGATGGACTCGATCAGGACCTCGACCTCGGTGCCGACGCGCTGCTCGGCCCGCTGGGCGGTCATCTCCTCGGCCAGCCGGCTGAGCCGGTTCAGCCGGTCGGCGATCACGTCCTCGGACAGCTTGCCGTCGTAGGTCGCGGCCTCGGTGCCGTCCTCGTCGGAGTAGCCGAAGACGCCGATCGCGTCCAGCCCGGCGTGCGTGACGAAGCGCTCCAGCTCGGCGAAGTCCGCCTCGGTCTCGCCGGGGAAGCCGACGATGAAGTTGGACCGGGCGCCGGCCTGCGGGGCCCGGTCGCGGATGGTCTTCAGCAGGTCCAGGAACTGGTCGGTGGAGCCGAAGCGGCGCATCCGGCGCAGCACGGCGGGCGCCGAGTGCTGGAAGGACAGGTCGAAGTAGGGCACCACGTCCGTGGTCCCGGTCATCGCGTCGATCAGCCCGGGGCGCATCTCGGCGGGCTGCAGGTAGGAGACCCGGACCCGCTCGACGCCCTCGATCGCGGAGATCTCGCCGAGCAGCGTCTCCAGCAGCCGGATGTCGCCGAGGTCCTTGCCGTACGAGGTGTTGTTCTCGCTCACCAGGACGACCTCGCGCACGCCCTGCTCGGCCAGCCACTGGGCCTCGTGCAGCACGTCGGAGGGGCGGCGGGAGATGAAGGAGCCGCGGAACGCCGGGATGGCGCAGAAGGAGCACCGCCGGTCGCAACCGGAGGCGAGCTTGACCGAGGCGACCGGGTTGTCGTCGAGCCGCTTGCGCAGGGTGCGCGGGCCGGAGGCCGGGGCGAGGCCCTCGGGCAGGTCGGCGATCGGCTCTGCCGGGGTCTCGGCGGCGCCGTGGCCGGGCAGCGCGACGGCCTCGGCGGCGGACTGCCGCTCGGCCGGGCTGATCGGCAGCAGCTTGCGGCGGTCGCGCGGGAGGTGCGGGGCGTGGTGGCCGCCGGAGAGGATGGTCTGGAGGCGGTCGGAGATGTCGGAGTAGTCGTCGAAGCCGAGCACGCCGTCGGCCTCGGGCAGGGCGTCGGCGAGCTCCTTGCCGTACCGCTCGGCCATGCAGCCGACCGCGACGACGGCCTGGGTGCGGCCGTGCCCCTTGAGGTCGTTGGCCTCCAGCAGGGCGTCCACGGAGTCCTTCTTGGCGGCCTCGACGAAGCCGCAGGTGTTGACGACGGCGACGTCCGCTTCGGCGGCGTCGTCGACGAGCAACCAGCCGTCGGCTTCCAGTCGCCCGGCGAGTTCCTCGGAGTCCACCTCGTTGCGGGCACATCCGAGCGTGACAAGGGCGACAGTACGGCGTTCAGGCATAGGGCCAAGATTAACGCGCGGCCTCCGGTGCCGTTCGCCCCGGAGGCCGCGCGCCTCGGATTACCAGATCTTCGCCAGGCCGCAGGGCCGCTCTCCAGGGCCTCCGCAGGCCTGTGGTCAGCCCGCCTGCGGATCGCCGGGGGTGTACGTGACGTGCACCACCTGGCCGTCCTTGCCGAGGAGGCCGAGGTCCTTGCCGTTGACGTACGCGTGCACGGCCCCGCCGTTTCCGAGCACCAGCTTGATCTGCTTGGCGTCGGTGAAGGTCTGGTCCTGGCCGTCGCTGATGTTGTTCTGGAACAGCGACTTCCCGCTGCCGTCCACCGCGGACACCCAGCTGGTGCTGCCCTCGGCGACCAGCTTCACGGTGACCTTGTCGGCCGGGACGGCGGCGATCGCGGCCGCACTCGGCACGGGCGCCGGCGGCTGCACGGTGGGCGAGGGCACGGAGGCGACCGAGCCGGTGCCGGAGCCGCTGGGCAGCGGCGCGCTGGCGGAGCCGGTGCCGGTGTGGCCGTCCTTGCCGCTGACCAGGTTGAAGCCGATCAGGACGACCACCACGACGATCGCGGCGACCATGGCCGCCGCCCAGTTCGGCCGGCCGCGGCCGGGCACCTTGATCGGGCCGCTGTCGATCAGCTGGGTCGGCCGCTTGGAGGCGGGCGAGCCGCCGTGCGCGGCGTCGTACCGGGCGATCAGGGCCTCGCCGTCGACGCCGACCTCGCGGGCGATCGCGCGGATGTGCCCGCGGGCGTAGAAGTCGCCGCCGCAGCGGCCGAAGTCGTCCTCCTCGATGGCATGGACGATCGGCACCCGGACCCGGGTCGCCGTACTCACCTGGTCCACCGTGAGCCCGGCCTCGATCCGGGCGGTGGACAGCACCCGGCCGATGCTCGGGGCATCGGCCGCCTGCACCGCGTCGTCGGTCGACTCGACGGACGACGGGGCGTTCTCGCGGTCGGGGGACTTGCCGATGGTCACGGGGCACGCCTTTCGAGCGGATGGCCACCTGCTGGGGAACAGTCTAGGGGCGCGGGCGGATCGTTTCTCAAGCGGAACAGGCCCGAATGCGCGCGCCCGCCCCGACGGGGGCCCGGCACCCCGCTGAACGGCCGTCAGCGGGCCCGCACGGGGAACCCGGGGGGTTCGCTTTCCGGCCTGTGACGCGGCGTACGGACGTTCGGTTCCCCTGCACGCGCCTACCCTCCTCCGAACGAGTGAACACTCGCCGCGGGCGCGGGTCGTCAACCGCGCAGGCCGACCAGCACCCCGTCCAGCTCGTCCGGCTTCACCAGGACGTCGCGGGCCTTGGAACCCTCGCTCGGCCCGACGATCCCGCGCGACTCCATCAGGTCCATCAGCCGCCCCGCCTTGGCGAAGCCGACCCGGAGCTTGCGCTGGAGCATCGAGGTCGAGCCGAACTGGGTGGAGACCACCAACTCGGCCGCCTGGATCAGCAGGTCCAGGTCGTCGCCGATCTCCTCGTCGATCTCCTTCTTGGCCCCGCCGCCGACCGTCACGTCGTCCCGGTAGACGGCGGTCAGCTGGTCCTTGCAGTGCTGCACCACCGCGGCGATCTCCGCCTCGGTGACGAACGCGCCCTGGAGGCGGATCGGCTTGCCGGCGCCCATCGGCAGGAACAGCGCGTCGCCCTTGCCGATCAGCTTCTCCGCGCCGGGCTGGTCCAGGATGACCCGGGAGTCGGCCATCGCGGAGGTCGCGAAGGCCAGCCGGGACGGCACGTTGGCCTTGATCAGACCGGTGACCACGTCCACCGAGGGCCGCTGGGTGGCCAGCACCAGGTGGATGCCGGCCGCACGGGCCAGCTGGGTGATCCGGACCACCGAGTCCTCGACGTCGCGCGGCGCCACCATCATCAGGTCGGCCAGCTCGTCGACGATCACCAGCAGGTACGGGTACGGGGTCAGCTCGCGCTCGCTGCCCGGCGGCGGGGTGACCGTGCCGGCCTTCACCGCCGCGTTGAAGTCGTCCACGTGCCGGAAGCCGAACGCCGCGAGGTCGTCGTAGCGCAGGTCCATCTCGCGGACCACCCACTGGAGGGCCTCGGCGGCCTTCTTCGGGTTGGTGATGATCGGCGTGATCAGGTGCGGGATGCCCTCGTACGCGGTCAGTTCGACCCGCTTGGGGTCGACCAGCACCATCCGCACCTCGTCCGGGGTGGCCCGGGCCAGGATCGAGGTGATCAGGCAGTTGATGCAGGACGACTTGCCCGCGCCGGTCGCGCCGGCCACCAGGATGTGCGGCATCTTGGCGAGGTTGGCCATCACGGTCTGGCCCTCGACGTCCTTGCCCATGCCGACGACCATCGGGTGGGTGTCCTCGGCGGCCGTGCGCGAGCGCAGCAGGTCGCCGAGGTTGACCATCTCGCGGTCCCGGTTGGGGATCTCGATGCCGACCGCGGACTTGCCCGGGATCGGGCTGATGATCCGCACGTCGGCGCTGGCCACCGCGTACGCGATGTTCTTGGCGAGCGCGGTGATCCGCTCCACCTTGACGGCCGGGCCGAGCTCGACCTCGTAGCGGGTCACCGTCGGGCCCCGGGTGAAACCGGTGACCCTGGCGTCCACCTTGAACTCGGTGAAGGTGCTGCTGAGCTGGGCCACCACCTCGTCGTTGAGGGCGCTGCGGGCCTTGGCCGGGCCGCCGCGCTCCAGCAGGTCGAGCGGGGGCAGCGCGTAGGTGACGTCGCCGGCCAGCTGGAGCTGCTCCATCCGCACCGGCGCCGGGCCGTGCTCCTCGGGCGCGCCCGGGCCCGCGCTGCGGGCGGCCGGGACGGCGGCCTCCTCCGGCGGGGCGGTGCGGTCCTGCACCTGGTGCATCATGTTCGCCACCGCCGAGGAGGCGGGCACGCCGTAGACGAGTGCCCCGTCCAGGTCGGCGGCGGCGCCGGCGGCGAGGTCGCGGGTGGCGTACGGGTCCAGCGGCTCCTTGTCCAGGGACACCCGGACGGCATCGGGCTGGTCCTCGTCGTCCGCCGGCTTGCGGCGGCGGCGCCGACGGCGGGCGGCCACCTCGTCGCCCGGGTCCTCGCTGCCCACGGTGAACGGCAGCGCGGAGGGGTCCGCGTCCTCGGGCGGCTCGGTGGACAGGTCGCGCTCCGGCGTACGCCCCTCGCGCAGCTCGTCCTCCGGCCCGGGCTCCACCACGCCGAGCCGCACGCCGGCCGACCGCAGCCGCTCGGGGATGCGGTTGACCGGGGTGGCGGTGACCACCAGCAGGCCGAAGAAGGACAGCAGCAGGAGCAGCGGCACGGCCAGCGCCGGCCCGGCGGCGGCCATCATCGGGGTGGACACGGCCCAGCCGATGATCCCGCCGGCCGCCCGTATCCGCGAGGCGCCGCTGCCCATCATGGGCGCGCCGCAGCCGATGTGCACCAGGCCGAGGACGCCGACCAGCAGCGCGCTCAGGCCGATCATGATCCGGCCGTTGGCCTCCGGCAGCTCCGGGTGGCGCCAGAGCCGGACCGCGATCCCGGCCAGCAGGAACGGCACCAGCACGTCGAGCCGCCCGAACAGCCCGGACACCACGGCGGTGGCCGCCTCGCCCAGCCAGCCCTGCGGGCTGAACCAGGTGCCGGCGGCAGTCACCAGCGCGAGTGCGAACAGCAGCAGGCCCAGCCCGTCCTTGCGGTGGGCGGGGTGGAGGTTCTTGGCCCCGTCGCCGAAGCCCCGGAAGATCGCGGCGATGCTGTTCGCCACGCCGAGCCAGACGGCCCGGACGGCCCGGAAGAGTATCGGCTTGGGCGGCGGCGGGGACGGCGGGGCCGGTTTGGCCGCCGCCCTCTTCGCCGGGGCCGCCTTCTTGGCCGCCGCCTTCTTCGCGGGCGGCTTGCCCGGGGCCTTCGCCGCGGCCTTCTTGGACGGTCCCGGACTCGGGTTGCGTGCCGCGCTTCCGGGCGTACGAGTGGCCATGGGTCAGCAGCCTACCGGGGTGGGCCACCAGTGCACATGTGCCCGAGCCGGGGCTCGGGGACGTGTCGCAGACACACCGTCACGCTGACCCGGTTTCACCCGGCCGCGTCGGAAATTCACCCGCAGGAGTGAACCCCGACGATCGGTTACGCGGTTCCCGGCCGGAGCGCGTCCAGGGCCCGGCGCAGCCCCGCCAGCTTGCGCTCCAGGTGCGCCGCGGTGGCCGCCACCCCGGCGTCCTCGACGCCGTCCAACTGCTTGCCCAGCGCCTCCGCCTGCTCCTCGACCGCCGCCAGCCGCGCGGACAGCTCGCCCAGCAGCGCCCCGCCGAGGGGCGGCTCGCCGCCGCCCGCCTCCAGTTGCAGCCGCAGCAGCGCGGCCTGCTCCTTCAGCTGGCAGTTCTTCACGTACAGGTCGACGAAGACCGAGACCTTGGCGCGCAGCACCCACGGGTCGAACGGCTTGGAGATGTAGTCCACGGCGCCGGCCGCGTAGCCGCGGAAGGTGTGGTGCGGGCCGTGGTTGATCGCGGTCAGGAAGATGATCGGGATGTCCCGGGTGCGCTCGCGGCGCTTGATGTGGGCGGCCGTCTCGAAGCCGTCCATCCCGGGCATCTGGACGTCCAGCAGGATCACCGCGAAGTCGTCGGTGAGCAGCGCCTTGAGCGCCTCCTCGCCGGAGACGGCGCGCACCAGCGTCTGGTCCAGCGCGGAGAGGATCGCCTCCAGCGCCAGCAGGTTCTCCGGTCGGTCGTCGACCAGGAGGATCTTCGCCTTCTGCATCAGGGCTCGCCCTCCTGTCGCCTGCCTGCCGCCCGGTGATGGCACTCGCGTACTGCCCACCGCTACCCCGGTCATGCTAGCCGCACCCCCTCGCCCGGCACATCGCTCCGTCGTGACCCGATCCGGAGCGGCGCGCGCCCAGTGCTCCGGCGCACGCTCAGCAATGTGTCGCCGTCCGGTCACTGTTCGCAACGATCGGTGACCCTACCCGGTTCCCGGGCCCGACCGCCAGCAAACCGGCCCACCGGACGGCGCGAACTCCGGAGCCCGCCCCGGAGTTCGCGCCCTCCCCTGGCGCTACGCGCGGTCCGCCCGCAGCCACTCGCGCATCACCGCCAGCAGGTGGTCGGTCTCCACCGGCTTGGTGATGTGGTCGGTGGCGCCCGCCTCCAGCGACTTCTCGCGGTCGCCCTTCATCGCCTTGGCGGTCAGCGCGATGATCGGCAGGCCGGCGAACTGGGGCATCCGGCGGATCGCCTCGGTGGTCGCGTAGCCGTCCATCTCCGGCATCATGATGTCCATCAGGACCAGCGCCACGTTCTCGTGCTGCTCCAGCATCTCGATGCCCTCGCGCCCGTTCTCGGCGTACAGGACGGTCAGGCCGTGCTGTTCCAGCACGCTGGTGAGGGCGAACACGTTGCGGACGTCGTCGTCCACGATCAGCACCTGCTGGCCGTCGAAACGCACGTCGCTGCGGCTGGGGCGGGGCGGCGCGGGCTCCACCGGGCGGGTCCCGGCGGCGGCTTCCAGGGAGGCGCTGCGCCGGCGCTCCACCGCGCCGCGGCGGCGCTCCTCGGCCAGCTCGCGGACCTCCTGGGCCCAGTGGTCGGCCGGGTTCTCGCCGACCGGCACGGGCACCCCGATCGGGGTCACGCCGACGGAGGCGCGCAGCGCCGGGACGCTCGACACGACCGGGCGCTCGACCTGGGTCGGGTCCGGGGCCTCGGTGCGCAGCGGCAGGTAGAGCGTGAACGTGGAGCCCTTGCCCAGCTCGCTCTCGGCGTGGATCTCGCCGCCCAGCAGCCGCGCGATCTCGCGGCTGATCGACAGGCCGAGCCCGGTGCCGCCGTACTTGCGGCTGGTGGTGCCGTCGGCCTGCTTGAACGCCTCGAAGATCTCCCGCAGCTTGTTGCCGGGGATGCCGATGCCGGTGTCGGAGACCGCGAAGGCGATCAGTTCGTCGTCCGGGTCCTTGATCGAGCCGGACTCCAGCAGCCGCTCGCGCACGTGCTGCGGGACCTCCGCGCCGGCCGGGGAGATCGAGAAGTCGACCGCGCCGGCGTCGGTGAACTTGACGGCGTTGGAGATCAGGTTGCGCAGCACCTGCTGGAGCCGCTGCTCGTCGGTGTGCAGGGTGACCGGCAGGGCGGGCGAGACCCGGACGGCGAAGTCCAGGTTCTTGTCCAGCGCGACCGGCTGGAAGGTGGCCTCGACGTAGTCGACCAGCTGGACCAGGGCGATCCGGGCCGGGCGGACGTCCATCTTGCCGGCCTCGACCTTGGAGAGGTCGAGGATGTCGTTGATCAGCTGGAGCAGGTCGGATCCGGCGCCGTGGATGGTGTCGGCGAACTCGACCTGCTTGGGCGAGAGGTTGCCCTCGTTGTTGTCGGAGAGCAGCTTGGCCAGGATCAGCAGCGAGTTGAGCGGGGTGCGCAGCTCGTGCGACATGTTGGCGAGGAACTCGCTCTTGTACCGGGAGGCCAGGGCGAGCTGCTCGGCGCGCTCCTCCAGGACCTGCCGGGCCTCCTCGATCTCGCTGTTCTTGATCTCGATGTCGCGGTTCTGCTGGGCGAGTTGCTCGGCCTTCTCCTGCAACTCCTCGTTGGTGCGCTCCAGTTCCTCCTGGCGCGCCTCCAACTCGGCGGATCGCATCGAGAGTTCGGCGGTGAGCCGCTGGGACTCCAGCAGCAGGCCCTCGGTCTTGGTGTTGACGCTGATGGTGTTGACGGTGACGCCGATCAGGTCGGCGATCTGGTTGAGGAAGTCCAGCGCGACGGTGGTGAAGGAGCTGAAGGTGGCCAGCTCGATCACGCCCAGCAGCCGGCCCTCGAACAGCACCGGCAGCACCACGATGTGGGCCGGCGAGGCCTCGCCGAGGCCGGAGGCGATCTTGAGGTATCCGGGCGGCGCCTCCTTGAGGATGATCGCCCGCTTCTCCACCGCGGCCTGCCCGATCAGCGACTCGCCGGGCCGGAAGGTGGTCGGCATCGCGCGCCGCTGGTAGCCGTAACTGCCGATCAGCCGCAGGACGGTGTCGTTCTCGTCGTCGTCCTCGGTGATCAGCTCGGCGGTGCGGCCGGCCGGCTGGGCGAGGAAGAAGGCGCCGTGCTGGGCGGAGACCACCGGGGTCAGCTCGGTCATGATCAGCGAGGCGACGGCCTCCAGGTCCCGGCGGCCCTGGAGCAGGCCGGAGATCCGCGCCAGGTTGGTCTTGAGCCAGTCCTGCTCCTGGTTGGTGCGGGTGGTCTCGCGCAGGTTGGCGATCATCTGGTTGATGTTGTCCTTGAGCTCGTCGAGCTCCCCCGCGGCGTCCACGTCGATCCGCAGGCTCAGGTCGCCCCTGGTCACGGCGGTGGCGACCTGGGCGATCGCGCGCACCTGCCGGGTCAGGTTGTTGGCCAGTTCGTTCACCGATTCGGTGAGGTCCTGCCAGGTGCCGTCCACGCCGGGTACCCGGGCCTGACCGCCGAGCCGCCCGTCGGTGCCCACCTCGCGGGCGACCCGGGTGACCTCGTCGGCGAACGCCGACAGCTGGTCGACCATGGTGTTGATGCTGGTCTTGAGCTGGAGGATCTCGCCGCGCGCGTCGACGTCGATCTTCTGCGAGAGGTCGCCGCGGGCCACCGCCGTGATCACCAGCGCGATGTTGCGGACCTGGCCGGTGAGGTTGTTGGCCATCAGGTTGACGTTGTCGGTCAGGTCCTTCCAGATGCCGGCCACGCCCGGCACGCTCGCCTGACCGCCCAGGGTGCCGTCGGTGCCGACCTCGCGGGCCACCCTGGTCACCTCCACCGCGAAGGAGGAGAGCTGGTCGACCATGGTGTTCAAGGTCCCGGCGAGGGCGGCGACCTCGCCCTGCGCCTCGATGGTGATCTTCTTGGACAGGTCGCCGCGGGCCACCGCGGTGGCGACCTCGGCGATGTTGCGGACCTGCCCGGTCAGGTTGGAGGCCATGAAGTTGACGTTGTCGGTCAGGTCCTTCCAGATCCCCGACACCCCGCGCACCCGCGCCTGGCCGCCCAGGATCCCCTCGGTGCCCACCTCGCGGGCGACCCGGGTCACCTCGTCGGCGAACGCCGACAGCTGGTCGACCATGGTGTTGACGGTCGTCACCAGCTCCAGGATCTCGCCCCGGGCGTCGACGGTGATCTTCTTCGACACGTCGCCGCGCGCCACCGCCGTGGTCACCTCGGCGATGTTGCGGACCTGGCTGGTCAGGTTGTTGGCCATCAGGTTGACGCTGTTGGTCAGGTCCTTCCACGTCCCGGACACCCCGGGCACGCTCGCCTGACCGCCGAGGATGCCCTCGGTGCCGACGTCCCGGGCCACCCTGGTGACCTCGTCGGCGAAGGCGCCCAGCTGGTCCACCATCGTGTTGATGGTGTTCTTCAGCTCCAGGATCTCCCCGCGCGCGTCCACCTGGATCTTCTGCGACAGGTCGCCCTTGGCGACCGCGGTCGTCACCTGCGCGATGTTGCGCACCTGATCGGTGAGGTTGTTCGCCATGAAGTTGACGTTGTCGGTCAGGTCGCGCCACACCCCGGCCGCCCCGGGCACCTGCGCCTGGCCACCGAGCCGCCCCTCGGTGCCCACCTGGCGGGCCACCCTGGTCACCTGTTCGGCGAAGCCGGAGAGCTGGTCGACCATCGTGTTGATGGTGTTCTTCAGCTCCAGCATCTCGCCGCGCGCGTCCACCTCGATCTTCTGCGAGAGGTCCCCGCGCGCCACCGCCGTGGTCACCTGGGCGATGTTGCGCACCTGGCCGGTCAGGTTGTCGGCCATGAAGTTCACCGAGTCGGTCAGGTCCCGCCAGACCCCGGCCACGCCCGGCACCTGCGCCTGGCCGCCGAGCCGGCCCTCGGTGCCCACGTCCCTGGCCACCCCGGTGACCTGGGCGGCGAACCCGTTCAGCTGGTCCACCATCGTGTTGACGGTGTTCTTCAGCTCCAGCATCTCGCCGGCCACCTCGACGGTGACCTTGCGGGACAGGTCGCCCTTGGCCACCGCGGTGGTCACCTGGGCGATGTTGCGCACCTGCGCGGTCAGCCGGCCGGCCATGGTGTTGACCGAATCCGCCAGGTCCTTCCAACTGCCGGACACACTGCGGACCTTGGCCTGGCCGCCCAGCTTGCCCTCGGTACCCACCTCGCGGGCCACCCGGGTCACCTCGTCGGTGAACTCCGAGAGCTGGTCCACCAGCCCGTTGACGGTCCGGCCGATCTTGAGGTACTCGCCGCGCAGCGGGTGGCTCACCCCGTTGCTGTGCAGCGAGCGCAGCTCCATCTTCTGGTCCAGGTCGCCCTCGGCGATCGACGAGAGCACCCGGCCCACCTCGGCCATCGGACGGGCCAGATCGTCGATCAGCGCGTTGCAGTTGTCGACGGCCGCCATCCAGGCGCCCTCGCCCGCGCCGGTCTCCAGCCGCTCGTTCAGCCGGCCCTCGCGGCCCACCGCCCGCCGCACCCGGGCCAGTTCTCCGGTCAGGTGCTGATTGCGCTCGGCGACCTCGTTGAACACCGCGGCGATCTCCGCCAGCGGCCCGTCCCCCGGAACCGTCAGCCGGCGGCGGAAGTTGCCGTCCCGCATCGCGGTCAGCGCGGCCAACAGCTTCCGCAGTTCGGCCGGCTCCGCCCCCCGGTTGTGGCTCACTCGCCGGCCGGCCGCGTTCCGCGGCGCGGTCCCGGACCGCCCACCGCGCGGAACGGGCGGCGTCGTACCGGTTGCGTCCTTGGTGGCCGAACTCAACGGGCCCCTCCCACATCGTGAACTTTCCGGTGACCGTCCGTGCCGGTACGGCACGCACCGGGGCACCGGCCCGGTCGGGCTGCGTACCGGCGCCCCACGCGGCACACCGGCACCCGCATCGACCGTACTGCTCCGACCGGCCGTCGCGGACCCCCCAGTCTGGCAGCACCGGCGCCGGGTATACGGCCGGTTGCGCCCGGTTGGTAGCCGACCGTCCGAAACAGGTGGGCAGAATCACTCTCAGGTGCCTGTTTCAACGCCCCGCCCCCACGGGGAACCAAGCGGAAAGTAGGGTGGAGCGCTGCACCGGGCCATGACCCGACCCAGCGCCGCCACCCCGGCGGCACGCACCGGGAGTCGGCGCCACGCCCCGGACAGTCAAGGCCAGAGCAGCAGAGGAGAAGTGGCAACGTGGTCACCGCGCGCGCAGCCGCCACCTTCGCCCCCGACGGCCGGTCCGCAGCCGCCGCCCGGGGCTTCGTACGGGACGCGCTGCTCGGCTGGGGTCTGCCCGAGGTCGTCGACGACGCCGTCGTCCTGGTCAGCGAACTGGTCACCAACGCCGTCGTCCACGCCGGCACCGCCGCCGAGGTGTGCTGCCTGCGCGAGGAGGGCACCGTCCGGATCGAAGTCACCGACCACCACCCCGAACGCGGCCTGCCCTCCCTCGGCGACGGCCCCGTCACCTCCTCCGACCGCTACGCCGACCCCGACGGCGAGGGCGGCCGCGGCCTGCTGATGTGCTCCGCCCTCGCCGAGCGCTGGGGCGTCGAGTACGCGGCCGGGCGCAAGACCGTCTGGTTCCGGCTCGCCCTGCCCGCCCCCGTGGCCGGCACCCGCTACGCCGTCCCCGCGACCCCCGGCAGCGACCTGCCCAGCGGCCCCGGCCCGGTGCACGTCGCCGTCGTCCAGCTCGACGAGGACGGCCGCGTCCTCGCCTGGAACCCGGACGCCGAGGCGCTCTTCCAGTACCCCGCCACCACCGTCCTCGGCCGCCCCTGGGCCGACCTCGCCGTCTGGCCGCAGTCCGCCGGCCGCGGCCTCGGCCTCGCCGACACCCTGCGACTGGCCCGCTGGGAGGGCGGCTACGCCGTCCGCCGCGCGGACGGCCACGAGGTCGAGGTGTACGGCGTCCAGGTCCGCGTGCGCGACACCGAGGGCGTCCCCTCCACCCTCTGCCTGCTCGTCCTCGAACCCGACCGCGCGGTGCTCCGCTCCCCCGCCCGAGCCCTGCCCGGCGAGCGCTCCGACCCGACCGGCCCCCGACTCGACCTGCTGGCCGGCCCGGTCGCCACCGACGACCTCGACACCCTGCTCCAGCGCACCGTCGAACGCGCCCGCGACCTGCTCGACGCCGACGCCGCGTACCTGCTGCTGACCACCGACGACGAGACCGAGTTCGAGGTCCGCGCCGCCACCGGCTTCACCTCCGGACACCGCCGGCACACCCGCTTCCCGGTCGACACCGGCAGCCGCTACGACTCCGCCCGGCTGCCCTCCGTCCACGAGGACCTCACCGCCCGCCCGACCGGCCTGCCCCTGCTCACCGGCAGCGGCATGCGTTCCCTGGTCACCGTCCCGCTCAAGGTCGAGGGCCGGCTGATCGGCTCGCTCGGCATCGCCACCGCCGCGCCCGGCCGCTACGACAACGAGGACGCCCTGCGGCTGCAGTTCGCCGCCGACCGGGTCGCCCTCGCCGTCGAGAACACCCGGCTGACCGAGCTCGAACGACTCCGCCGGGGCTCGCTGTCCTTCCTCGTCGAGGCCTCCGACCTGCTCGCCGGCACCCTCGAACACGAGCAGACCCTCGCCCTGATGGCCCAGATGGCCGTCCCCACCCTCGCCTCCTGGTGCGCCGTCTACACCAAGGGCGACCACCGCGCCGCGGCCGGCCTCGCCTTCGTCCTGCACGAGGACGAGGACCGGATCGACCCGCTGCGCGACCTGCTCGACAAGACCCCGGCCCCCGACGCCGGCCCGACCCACGGCGTCCGCTTCTGGTCGGCGCCCGCCGAGACCGCCGCCGCCGGCGGCCTCACCGACAGCCCCGAACTCGCCGGACTACTCGGCGAGACCGTCGTCCTGCCGCTGACCGCCCGCAACCGGGTCATCGGGCTGCTCGCGCTCGGCGTCCCGGCCGGCGTCCGGTTCCGCCAGGAGATCCTCGAACTCGCCGAGGACCTCTCCCGCCGGGCCGCCCTCGCACTCGACAACTCCCGCCTCTACTCCGAGCGCACCGCCACCAGCCAGGCCCTGCAACGCAGCCTGCTCCCGCCGGACCTGCCCGAGATCCCGGGCGTCGAGGTCGACGTCTACTACCAGGCCGCCGGCGAGGGCAACGAGGTCGGCGGCGACTTCTACGACCTGTTCACCATTCGCGAGGGCACCTACGGCTTCGCGATCGGCGATGTCTGCGGCACCGGCCCCGAGGCCGCCTCGGTCACCGGCCTCGCCCGGCACTCGCTGCGCCTGCTCGCCCGCGAGGGCCTGGACGCACCGCAGGTGCTCCGCCGCCTCAACGCGGCCATCCTGGACGAGGGTTCGCGCAGCCGCTTCCTCACCCTGCTCTACGGCGAGCTGACGCCCCGCCCGGACGGCAGCACCGAGCTGTCCCTGGTCTGCGCCGGCCACCCGCTGCCGCTCCGGCTGCGCACCGACGGCCAGGTCGACCGGGCCGCCACCCCGCAGCCGCTGCTCGGCGTCATGGAGGACCTCGACCTCACCGCCGAGCGCCTGGTGCTCTCCCCCGGCGAGGTCCTGCTGTGCGTCACCGACGGCGTCACCGAACGCCGCGAGGGCAGCCGGATGCTGGGCGACGACGGCCTCGCCGAGGTGCTCACGGGCTGTACCGGCCTGACCGCCGGGGCGGTCGCGATGCGGGTGCAGCGCGCCGTCGAGCGCTTCGCCCCGGAACCGCCGTCCGACGACATGGCCATCCTGACCCTGCGGGTGCCGACCCAGCGCACCTCGTGAGCCGACGCCGTCTCTCGGTCAGCCCCCGGCGTCCCGGTCGGCCCTGAGCGTTCCACAACTGACATCGTCACAAATTGTTATATTCACAAGGGTACAAGCGAGTACGGCCGGGTACACCGATCTCACCGGGGAATCCCCCGGCGGGGACACGACCGGCGGCTCTTCCGCCGGCCCATCACTTCTGACCGCAGCCCGCGCACGCTCCAGCCGTGCGCCCTCGGCGCGGTCGCGCGCATCCACCTCATCGGACCACACCACTGCGTTGACTGCGCCCTGCGCGCGCCCAAAGTGAAAGGAGCCTCCGGTGAGCAACGAAGCTACCGGGGCAACGAACGCCCGCTCCACCGGAGCCGACGCGGGTAACCTCGGCTACCTCGCACTCGGCCTCACACTGCTCGCCTACGGCCTGCTCTCCACCGGCGTCCTGAGCGGCACCGGGGTCGGGGACGCGGCACACCTCGCCCACTTGGTCGGCGGAGTCACCCTCTTCATCGCGGGCCTGTGGCAGCTCCGCGGCGGCGAGGGCTTCACCGGAACGGCCTTCACCAGCCTCGGCGCCTTCTGGGCGACCTGGTCGGCGGCCGGCGGGGCGGGCAAGAACGCCGCCGGCCTGTTCCTCCTGCTCTGGGCCCTGCTCGCCCTCACCCTGACCGCCGCCAGCTGGGGCGCGGGCCTGTTCAGCCGCGCCGTCTACGGCCTGCTGACGCTGTCCCTGCTGCTGAACGCCATCGCCGCCTTCGGCGGCTACAGCGGCCTCGCCAAGTTCGCCGGCTGGATCGCGGCCGTCTCCGGGCTCACCGCCTGGTACTGGGCCACCTCCGCGCTCAGCAACGGCTCCTGGGGCAGGATCGCCCTGCCCGTCAAGTGACCCGCTGCGGCTGATCCGCCGCGGCACGCCGGGGTCGGGCCTCCGTGTCGACGGAGGCCCGACCCCGGCGACGTGCCACCAGGGCCTGGGCGGCGTACGCGAACAGCAGGATCACGACGGCGACGATGCCGTCCGCCCAGAAGTGGTTCGCGGTCACCACGACCACCGCGACGGTCAGCACCGGGTGCAGCACCATCGCCCACCGCAGCGGGCTCCGCGAGACCCGCACCACCGCGACCGCCGCCAGCACGCACCACGCGACGTGCACCGAGGGCATCGCCGACAGCTGGTCGGCCACCACCACACCGCCCACCGCGCCCCCGTACACCGACTGCCCGTACTCGGCGGCCACGTCGACGAACCCGTGCTGCGGCAGCATCCGGGGCGGCGCCACCGGGATGAACTGCACCAGCAGACAGACCGCCGTGGTGATCACCACCGTGTTCCGCACCCACGCGTACCGCTCCCGGTGCCGCACGAACACCCAGAGCAGCACCGCCAGCATCACCGCGAAGTGCATCGCCGCGTAGTAGTAGTTCGCGAGCCTCACCAGCACCGGGTACGGCGTGACGGCCGCCTGCCAGGACGCCTCGTCCGGTAGACCGATCGCCGACTCGGTGCGGTGGATCCAATCCGCCCGGTCCAGCGCGTGGTCCCCGCTCATCACCGAGAGGTGACCCACCAGCTGCCAGAGCGCGAACAGTGCCAGCAGCGTGCCGGCCTCCCGCAACAGCGCCGACAAGGACGGCTTCCGGACCCTGGCGGCGGCGTACGCCCCGCCGTAGAGAGCGACCGCGGCGCCCCCGGCGGACTGCCAGGTAAGGGTCAGGTTCTGCAACGGATCGCGCCTCTCCGACAAACTCTGGTTCGTGTGTTGGCAGAGGTTAACGCAAAAAGACCCCCTCCCGGACGGGAGGGGGTCTTTTCGGAATGATTGTTCGGCGGCGTCCTACTCTCCCACAGGGTCCCCCCTGCAGTACCATCGGCGCTGAAAGGCTTAGCTTCCGGGTTCGGAATGTAACC
>NZ_JBFBHW010000023.1:0-138519 GCF_040685395.1 Kitasatospora sp. NPDC088779
CCGGCGGGTACGGGCTGTAGTGCGGTGTCGAGGACGTACGTCCGGGTGTTGGCCAGCGGGCGGCCGATCGGCACCACGTTCGGGACCGCCGAGGCTGTCGGCATCGGGAACTGGGTCGCGCACAGTGTTGTCTCGGTCGGCCCGTACAGTGCCCGCACCGCGATGCCCGGGACGGCCTCCAGCACCCGGCGGACGGCCGGGGCGGAGACGACGTCCCCACCGGTCAGCACCTCGCGCACGCCGGTGAAGATGCCCGGGTCCTCCTCCGCGATGACGCGGAACAGCCCGGCGGTGACGTGCACGTGGGTGAGCCCGTGCGCCCGGACCAGCTCGCGGATGGCGGAGGCGTCCAGGTCGCCCTGCGGTGCGACGACCACCTGGCCGCCGGAGAGCAGCGGCGCCCACAGTTCGTAGGTCGAGGCGTCGAAGGCGTGCGGCGCGTGGAAGAGCACCCGCAGTCCGTCGGGGTGGTGCCAGCACGGGTCCGTCGCGAGCTGCACCACGTCCCGGTGGGTGATGGCGATGCCCTTGGGCACCCCGGTGGATCCGGAGGTGAACATCACGTACGCGAGCTGCTCCGGGTGGAGCCCGGCGGGCTGGGTGCGCCGCCTGCGCGGGCCGTCGAACCAGCCCTCGGTGAGCGGCAGGACGGGGCAGGGGGCGTCGGCGGCCAGCGGGTGGCCCTGGTGCGCGGGATCGACCAGGACGAGCGCCGCCCGCGTCTCGGCGGTGATCTGCCGCAGCCGCTCGGCCGGGTGCCGGTCGTCCAGCGGGACGTAGGTGCCGCCGGCCTTGGCCACCGCCAGGATCGCCGTCACCAGGTCGGCGGAGCGGTCCATCAGGAGGACCACCGGGCTGTCGGCGCCGACGCCCGACTCGGCGAGGTGGGCGGCCAAGTGTTCCGCCCGGGAGTCGAGTTCGGCGTAGCTGAGCTGTTCGGTGCCGGTGATCAGGGCGGGGGCGTCGGGGGTGGCGGCGGCCTGGGCCTCGAACAGCTGCGGCAGGGTGGCCTCGGGCACCGGTGTCGTCGGTCCGTTCCAGCCGGTGAGCAGGTGCTCGCGTTCGGCGGGGTCGAGGATCTCGATGCTGCCGATCGGGATGTCGGGGTCGGCCGCGACGGCACGCAGGACGCGCAGCAGCCGCTCGGCGAGGGCGGTGGTGGTGGCGTGGTCGAAGAGGTCGGCCGCGTACTCGACCGCCACCGACAGGCCCGCCTGGGAGCCCTGTTCGGTGAAGCGGAAGGACAGGTCGAACTTGGCCACGTCCAGCTCGAAGGGGTGGTCCGCGCAGGCCAGGTCGCCGAAGGCGGCGGGCACCGCCGGGCCGCTCTCCAGGGCGACGAGCGACTGGAAGAGGGGATGGCGGGTGGTGCGCGGGGGGTTGAGGTGTTCGACCAGGCGCTCGAAGGGGATGTCCTGGTGGTCGTAGGCGTCGAGGTCGGTGCGGCGGACGCGGTCCAGCAACTCGCGGAAGGTGGGGTCGCCGGACGTGTCGGTGCGCAGCAGCAGGGTGTTGACGAAGAAGCCGACCAGGTCGTCGAGGGCTTCGTCGGTGCGTCCGGCGACGACGGTGCCGATCGGGAGGTCGGTGCCCGCGCCGAGGCGGGTGTAGAGGGTGGCGACGGCGGCTTGCAGGGCCATGAACAGGCTGGCGTTCTGCGTGCCGGCCAACTCGGCCAGGGCGGTGTGCAGTTCGGCGCCGACCTCGAACTCGGCGGAGCCGCCCCGGTGGCTGGGCGCGGTCGGGCGTGGCCGGTCGTAGGGGAGCGCCAGCTCCTCCGGGAGGCCGGACAACGCCTGCTGCCAGTGGGCGAGTTGTTCGGTGAGCAGGGTGGTGGGTTGTTGCGGGGTGCCGAGGAGTTCGTGCTGCCAGAGCGCGTAGTCGGCGTACTGCACCGGCAGCGGCTCCCACTGCGGTGCGGCGCCGGCCAGCCGGGCCTGGTACGCGGTGGCGAGGTCGCGCAGGAGCGGGGCGACGGACCAGCCGTCGGTGGCGATGTGGTGCATCAGGACGAGCAGGACGTGCTCGTCGTGCGGGAGGGAGAACAGCGTGGCGCGGACGGGCAGGTCGTGGGCGAGGTCGAAGACCTCCCCGCCGGCCTCGGCCAGGGCGGCCCGGAGCGCCTCCTCGGTGGCCACGGGTATGGCCCGCAGGATCGACTCGGGGCCCTCGGCGATCAGTTGGTGCGGCTGGCCGTCGGTGGTCGGGAAGACGGTGCGCAGCACCTCGTGCCGGGCCACCACGTCCCGCAGCGCGCCTTCCAGCGCGGTGCGATCGAGGGTGCCGGTCAGCCGGAGGGCGACGGGGGTGTTGTAGAGCGCGCTCGGGCCCTCGAACTGCTCGATGAACCAGAGGCGTTGCTGCGCGGAGGACAGCGGGACGCGCTCCGGCCGGGTGGTGGGCCGCAGGGACGGGCGGGCCGCGCCGGAGGCGGGCAGGGCGGCGGCCAGGGCGGCCACCGTCGGGTGGTCGAAGAGCGCGCGGATCGGCAGCTCCGTGCCGAGGGCGGTGCGGACGCGGCTGACCAGCTTGGTGGCGAGCAGCGAGTGGCCGCCCAGGTCGAAGAAGCTGTCGTCGATGCCGACCGAGGCCAGTCCGAGGACCTCGGCGAAGAGCGTGCAGAGCGCCTGCTCGGTGCCGGTGCGCGGGGCCCGGCCGGCGGCGGCGCCGCTGTAGTCGGGGGCGGGCAGGGCGCGGCGGTCGACCTTGCCGTTGGGGGTGACGGGCAGCGCGTCGAGGGCGACGATCGCGGCGGGCACCATGTAGCCGGGCAGGCGGTCGGTGGCGAAGGCGCGCAGTTCGTCGGGCCGGACGGGGCCCGTGACGTAGGCGACCAGGCGCTTGTCGCCCGGCTGGTCCTGGCGGACCATGGCGACGGCCTGGCCGACGGCCGGGTGGGCGGTGAACGCGGCCTCCACCTCGCCGAGTTCGATCCGGAAGCCGCGCAGCTTGACCTGGTCGTCGGCGCGGCCGACGAACTCCAGTTCGCCCGTGGTGGTCCAGCGCACCACGTCGCCGGTGCGGTACATCCGGCCGCCGGGCTCGCCGAAGGGGCAGGCCACGAAGCGCTCGGCGGTCAGGCCGGCGCGGCCGACGTAGCCCCGGGCCAGCCCGGCGCCCGCGACGTACAGCTCACCGGCGACGCCGACGGGGACCGGGCGCAGTCCGGCGTCCAGCGCGTACACCCGGGTGTTGGGCAGTGGCCGCCCGATCGGTACGGCGGCCGGCACCTCGGCGGCGGCGGCCATCGGGTGGCGGGTCGCGAAGGTGGTCGTCTCCGTCGGCCCGTAGCCGTTCACCACCCGCAGGCCGGGGCAGTGCTCCAGCACCCGCCGGATGGCGGCCGGCGAGACGATGTCCCCGCCCGTCCACACCTCGCGCAGCCCGGCGAAGGTCTCCGGGGCCTCGGCGGCCAGCACGTTGAAGAGCCCGACCGTCATCCAGGCGGCGCCGACCCGCCCCCGGCCGATCGCGGTCGCCAGCTCGGCGACGCCGAGCCGCCCGGCCGGGGCGACCACCACGCGGCCGCCCGAGAGCAGCGGCACCCAGAGCTCGTAGGTGGAGGCGTCGAAGGCGACGGGGGAGTGCAGCAGGACGCGCTCGTGGCCGCCGCCCGCGAACGCCCCGCCGAGCGCGAGGTCGACCACGGACCGGTGGGTGACGCCGATGCCCTTGGGCACGCCGGTCGAGCCGGAGGTGTGCATCACGTACGCCAACTGGTCGGCGCTCAAGGGGAGTCCGAGGTTCCCGGCGGTCTCGTAACCCTCGGGGTCGAGTACGTCCGAGGGGTCGAGCACGTCCAGCCCGGCCAGCGCGGGGTGCGCCCGGTGGGCGGTGTCGGCCAGAGCCAGCCGGGCCCCGGAGTCCGCGAGGACGGCCCGCAGGCGCTCGGCCGGCTGCGCGCCGTCCAGCGGCACGAAGGCGCCGCCGGCCTTGAGCACGGCCAGGATCGCCACCACCAGGGCGGCCGAGCGCTCCATCAGCAGTGCGACGGGGGTCTCCGGGCGGACCCCGGCCTCGACCAGCCGCACCGCCAACCCGTTGGCCCGTGCGTTGAGTTCGGCGTAGGTCAGCTCGACGTCGCCGGCCGTGAGCGCGACCGCGTCGGGCGCCGCGGCGGCCCGCGCCTCGAACAGCTCGGGCAGCGCGGCCTCCGGCAGCGGCGCGGTGGCGCCGGTCCCGCCGGTCAGCAGCCGTTCGCGCTCTTCCTCGGTCAACACCGGGACGGTGCCGACGAGTTCGGCCGGGTCGGCGACGATCCGGTCGAGCAGGGCGAGGAAGCGGTCCAGCAGGGTGCGCGCCTCGGCGGGGGTGAAGGCGTCGGGCCGGTGGTCCAGGCGCAGTTGGAGGCCGTCGCCAGGGGTGAGGGCCAGCAGCAGCGGGTAGTGCGCGCTGTCGACGTCCTCGACCAGGGTGACGTGGGTGGCGCCGCTCGGGTCGGCCTCGTCCAGGGCGGACGGGTCCGGGTAGTTGCCGTACACCGTGACGGTGTCGAACAGGCTTCCCATTCCGGCGAGTTGCTGGATCTCGGTGAGGCTGAGGTGCTGGTGGTCCAGCAGCGCGGACTGCTCGTGCTGGAGGCGCAGCAGCAGCTGCCCCCAGCTCTCGGCCGGGTCGAGGGTGACGCGCACCGGCACGGTGTTGATGAGCAGGCCCACCATCCGCTCCACGCCCGGCAGGTCGTGCGGCCGGCCGGAGACGGTGGTGCCGAAGAGCACGTCCTCGCGCCCGGTGAGCCGGGCCAGCAGCACGCCCCAGGCGGCCTGGACGAGGGTGTTGAGGGTGACGCCGTAGCGGCGGGCGGTGCGGGCCAGCGCCTCGGTGGCCGCCGGGGTGAGGCCGGTGTGCAGGCGCAGCGGCAGCTGCGGGGCGGCGGCCGAGCGGCCGGGGGCCAGCAGGGTGGGCTCGTCGGCGCCCGCCAGGGCCTGGGCCCAGGCGGCGCGGGCGGCGGCGCCGTCGCGCCGGGTGAGCCAGCGCAGGTACTCGCGGTAGGGGGCGGCCGGGGGCATCGGCTGCTGGAAGTACAGGCCCCACAGCTCCTCGGCGAACAGCGGGGTGGACCAGCCGTCGAGCAGGATGTGGTGCGCGGCGGCGATCAGCTGGTGGCGCCCGGGGGCGAGGGTGAGCAGGGTGTAGCGCAGCAGCGGCGGCCGGGCGAGGTCGAAGCGGCGGCCGTACTCGGCGGCGGCGATCCGCGCGGCCTCGGCCCGCGGGTCGGCGTGCGCCGTCAGGTCGAGGACGGTGAAGGGCAGTTCGACGCCGTCCGGCACGGCCTGCACGGGCGGGCCGTCGGGGCGCTGGTGGAAGCCCGCCTTGAGGTTCGGGTGGCGCAGCAACAGCGCCTCGGCGGCGGCGCGCAGCCGGTCGGCGTCCACCGGGCCGGTGAGGTCGAAGGTGCAGACGGAGGTGTAGACGTCGGCGCCGTCGGCGTCGTACGCCGCGTGGAAGGCCATGCCCTGCTGGAGCGGCGAGGTGGGCCAGACGTCCACCAGGCGGGCGGGGGCGTGGTGTTCGGCGAGCCGGTCCACCTCGGACTGGCCGAGCGTGACGAGCGGGAAGTCGGAGGGGGTGTGTCCGCCCGCGTCCGGCCGGTCGGCGTGCTCGGCGAGCGCGCGCAGCGCGGTGAACCACGCCTCGGCGAGCGCGGCCACGCGCTCCTCGGCGAGCAGCCCGGTGGCGTAGGACCACTGGGCGACCAGCAGCGGGCCCTGCGGGGTGTCGACGGTGGTGGCGTCCAGGCCGAGCACCCGGCCGAGCGCGAGGCCGGTCGCGGCACCCTCGCTCATCGCCTCGGTGCCGGCGAGCACGTCCTCGGCGGTGACGCCCTCCGGCGCGAAGCGGCCCAGGTAGTTGAACTCGACCTGCGGGTCGGCGTACCCCTCCAGCACGGCGGCGGTGGCCGGGTTGAGGTGGCGCAGCAGGCCGTAGCCGATGCCGTTGTCCGGGACGGCGCGCAGCTGCTCCTTGACCCGGCCGAGGGCCCGGCCGAGCCCGGGGCCGGCCGCGGTGACCTCGGACCAGGGCAGCGCCCCGGGGGCGAGCCGGACGGGGTAGAGGGAGGTGAACCAGCCGGCGGTGCGGTGCAGGTCGACACCGTCGACGATCTCCTCGCGGCCGTGGCCCTCCGCGGTCACCAGTACGGCGCCGTCCGGACCGGTGGTCGCCTCGCCGCGCCAGTGGCCGAGGGCGAGCGCCAGCGCGGTGAGCAGCACGTCGTTGACCTGCGCGTGGTAGGCGGCCGTGACCCGGGTCAGCAGCGCCTGGGTGGTCTCGGCGGGCAGCACGAGCCGCAGGACGCCCTCGGTGGCGTAGGTGTCCCGGGCCGGGTCGAGCGGGCGCGCGCCGAGCAGCGGGTCCGGGGTGGCCAGGGCGGCCTCCCAGAGCGGGAGTTCGGCGGCCCGGCGGTCGGTCCCGGCCTCGGCGGTGAGCCGCTGGGCCCAGCGGCGGAAGGAGGTGGGCACCGGCGCCAGCGCCACGGCCCGGCCCTCGCGGACGGCGGCGAGCGCGGCGAGCAGGTCCTCCTCGACGATGCGCCAGGTGACGCCGTCCACCGCCAGGTGGTGGATCACGAGCAGGAGCTGCGGGGGCAGGCCCGGCCCGGCCTCGAACCGGACGGCCTGGAGCATCCGGCCGTCCTCGGGCGAGAGGCGCTCGCGGGCGGCCTCGGTCTCGGCGCGCAGCGCCTCCTCGGTGGCCGGGCCCGCGACGTGCCGCAGCGCGGCCTCGGCGGGGACGGCGCCGGGGGCGGGGACGTGCAGCGTCCAGGGGCGCTCGGCGAGCGGGGAGGTGCGGGCGCGGAAGACGTCGTGGTGGTCGAGCAGCGCCTGGAGGGCCGTGGCCACGTGCTCGGGCCCGCTCCCGGCGGGGAGGGTGAGCAGGGTGGACTGGTAGAAGCTCTCGACGGCGCCGTGCTGCGCGGCCAGCCAGTGCACGATGGGCGTCGGCGGCACCTCGCCGAGGCCGGCCCCGGCGGGTTCGGCGACGACCGGCCCCTCCAGCGGTCGGGCGATCCGGGCCAGTGCCTCGACGGTCGGCGAGAGGAACACCTCGCGGGGGGTGAGCTGCAGCCCGGCGTGCCGGGCCCGGGAGACGAGCCGGATGGCCACGATGGAGTCCCCGCCGAGCTCGAAGAAGGAGTCCGTGACGCCCACCGCGGGCAGGCCCAGCACCTCGGCGAAGAGGCGGGCGAGGGCGTGCTCCAGCTCCCCGGCGGGGGCCCGGCCGCCCTCCTCGGCGGCGGCGAAGACCGGCGCGGGCAGGGCGCGCTTGTCCACCTTGCCGTTGGGCGTGAGCGGCAGCCGGTCGAGCACCACGACGGTGGGCACCATGTGGTCGGGCAGCCGCTCGGCGCAGTACGCGCGCAGCTCGGCCGGGTCGGCGGCGCCGACGGTGTAGCCGACCAGGCGGCGCTCGCCCGGGCGGTCCTCGCGGACCAGCACCACGGCCTGGCGCACCTCGGGGTGGGCGGAGAGGGCCTGCTCGACCTCGCCGAGCTCCACCCGGAAGCCGCGGATCTTCACCTGGTCGTCGGCCCGGCCGACGAAGTCCAGCTGTCCGTCCGGCCGGTGGCTGCCGAGGTCGCCGGTGCGGTACATCCGGTCGCCGGGCTCGCCGAAGGGGCAGGCGACGAAGCGCTCGGCGGTCAGGCCGGGGCGCCCGAGGTAGCCCCGGGCCAGGTGCGGGCCGGAGACGTACAGCTCGCCCACGGTGCCCGGCTCGACCGGGCGCAGCCGCTCGTCCAGTACGTGGATGCGCACGTCCTGGCAGGGGTGGCCGATCGGGGGCTGCTCCTCGCCGGTGAGCGGCTCGCTCATGGTGACGATGACGGTGGTCTCGGTCGGCCCGTAGCTGTTGAGCATCAGGCGGTCGCGGCCGCAGCGGGCGGCCAGTTCGCGCGGGATGGCCTCGCCGCCGCCGATCAGGGTGCGCAGGGAGGGCAGCGGCACGTCCGGCAGGGTGGCCGCCATCGCGGTGGCGATGTCGGCGTGGGTGACGCCGTACTGCTCGATCAGCGCGGCCAGCGGCTCGCCGACCAGCTGGCTCTGCTCGCGGGGGAGCACCAGGGCGGCGCCGGTGGAGAGCGCCACGGCCAGGTCGGAGACGGAGACGTCGAAGCTGAGCGAGGCGGCCTGGAGCACCCGGCTGCCGGGGCCGACCCCGGTGGCGGCGACCTGCGTGTCGATCATGCTGGGCAGCCCGGTGTGGGTGACGGCCACGCCCTTGGGCACTCCGGTGGAGCCGGAGGTGTAGATCACGTACGCGGTGTTCCCGGCGCTCAGCGGCCGCACCCGCTCGGCGGCCGTGAAGGGGGTGCCGGGCCGGGCGGCCAGCTCGGCGAGGTGCCCGGGGGAGTCGAGCAGCAGCCGGGGGGCGCCGGTCTCGGGCAGCTGGGCGGCGGCCTCGGCGGTGGTGAGCACCAGGGCGGCGCGGGAGTCGGTCAGCATGTGGCGCAGCCGCTCGGCGGGGTAGGCCGGGTCGGCGGGCAGCCAGGCGGCGCCGGTCTTGGCCACGGCGAGGATCGCGGCGACGGCCTCGGGGGACTTCGGCAGGGCGAGCGCGACGATGTCCTCGGTGCCCAGGCCGCGGGCCGCGAGCACCCGGGCCAGCCGGTTGGCGCGGGCGTCCAGCTCGGCGTACGTGAGGGTGGTGCCCTCGGCGTACAGGGCGGGGGCCTGCGGGGTGCGGGACGTCTGGGCGTCGACCAGCGCGGTCAGGGTCGGCCGCCGGTCGGCTCTGTGCGTCTGCTGGACCCCGGACATGTGACTCTCTCCCTCGTACGGCTGGCCCCCGCGGTGGCGGGAACGGCTTGCTCGGCGACCTTCGGGGCGGTCGGCCCGGGCGGTCTATGGAGCGGCGGTGCGGTGGCGTGGTGGCGCGGTTCTGGCGGTGGCGTGGTGGCGCGGTTCTGGCAGTTCCGGCTGTTCTGGTGGTGCGGCTTCAGCGCTGGGCTGTCGCGGTCAGTGGCCGGACTGCTGGGCGAGCAGGCTCTTCGGCCGCAGGTCCTGCCAGTGCTGTTCGACGTAGTCGAGGCAGTCCTGCCGCCCGGCGGCGCCGAAGACCTGCTGCCAGCCGTCGGGCACCGGGCTGAAGACCGGCCACAGCGAGTGCTGGCCCTCGTCGTTCACCAGGACGAGGTAGCTGGCGTCGGGGTCCTCGAACGGGTTCGCCATCGTCGGTTTCCTCTTTGTTCGGAGAAATTTCGGGGAGGGGGGAATTACGCCGGAGCGCGGCTCACGGACCCCAGCCGGAGTCGGCGTTGGGCGCCGAGACGGGGGTGGCGGCGGCCAGGGGTGAGGACGGGTCGGCGCTGCTCTGGACGCCCAGTCCGGCGACCAGCAGAACGGCGAGAATCCCGAGCATATGGTGAATGCGAACGGCAAGATTCTTCATCGTTAATTCCTTTTTCCGAGGGGGCGGTCGGCCCTCTTCGCTCGGAAATTCATCCTGCCGAGGCTCAAACGGGGGTGGAAGCTCTGGCCATGATCGGGAACACGCATTGCGGGAACCGGAAGCTCGAACAGATCATGTCAAAAACAGACAGATCTGATCCAAAGAGTGCCTGGCACTGTCAGATCAGTGGTGGGAACAGGTCACTGGCGAGGGTTTCGGTCAACCGCGCCCCCGCGGCGAGGGCGGCCCCGGCCCCCGGAAGCCGCCGAAGCCGCCGCGGGCGCGGGGGTTACGGAGCGTCAGGACAAAGGTTAACGGAACGTCAGAAGTGGGAGCCCCGGCGCAGTTCCTCGCGGACGGCGGGCCAGTCACCGGTCCACGTCCGCCCCGCCGAGGCGGGTGACTCCAGGGCGATCGTCGCCAGGTAGGCGCGCTTGAGCGCGGCCCGCTCGTCCTGCACCCGGCCCGAGGCCTGCTCGATCCGGCGCAGCCGGGCGTGCAGCCGCTCCAGCGCGCCCCCGCCCGCGAGCAGACGCCGCGCCTCGGGGCCGAAGCGGAAGCCCGCGGCGAGCAGCGGCCAGGCCGACCGCCACACCCGGAACACCTCGCGGTGGCCCGGACCCCACTCCCGCTCGGCCCGGGACAGCCGCGCCATCGCCGCCCGCTCGGTGGGCGCGGCACAGATCTCGCGCAGCGTCCGTGCGAGCGCACCCCAGTCCTCGCCGGGCGCGTGCCGCAGCGCGGCGGGCAGCAGGTGGGCCATCGAGCCGTGCACCAGGGTGCGCGGCCACCGCGCCGCCACCGCCTCGGCCAGGCCCCCGCCGGTGTCGCCGACCAGCACCCAGACCTCGCGCACCCCGCGCTCGGTGAGCTCGGCCAGCACCTGCGGCCAGTGCTCCCCGTCCGTGGCCGGCCACAGGCCCAGGACCTCGCGCCCGCCGTCGGCGGAGATCCCGAGCGCCAGGTGCACCAGCGGGCCGCCCGAGCGGCCGCTGCGCACCGCGTCGAGGAAGACCACCGGGTAGACGGGGTCGAGCGGGCACCGGCGCCGCTCGTCGAGTTCGTCGAGCACCTGGTCGGTGATGGCGGAGACGGTCTCCCGGCTGAGCTCCACGCCGTACACCTCGGCCAGGTGCGCCACCAGCTCGCCGGAGCTGAGGCCGCGCGCGGTGAGCGAGATGACCAGCCGGTCGAGGCCGGGCAGCCGGCGGGCCCGGGGGCGGACGGCCCGGGGGGTGAAGCTGCCCTGGCGGTCCCGGGGCACCCGCACCTCGACCGGGCCGACCTCGGTGAGCAGCCGTCTGGCCCGGGCGCCGTTGCGGACGTTGGCGCCGGGTTCGGCCCCGCGCAGGTGCTCCTGGAGTTCGAGCTCCAGGGCGTGCTCGATCAGCTGCTTGGCGAGCGTCTGGAACAGCCCGCCGTCGCCCAGCAGCCGGATCGCGCCGGAGCCGACCTGCTCGGCGGCGGCCTCCGCCAACTGCCGTACCAGCCGCTGGTCCACCAGCTCGGCCAGGTCCACGGGCGGGACCGCCGGGCCGGGATCAGCTCGCAACAAGGGGTGCCCTCCGTCTGTCGGCCGTTCGTCCGCCGGCCGTCCGCCCCGGCCGCCCTGACGGGGCGACGGGCGCGAGACGGCGGCCATCCGCCTGTCACCGCGGCCGGGTGCGCTCGGGTCCGCCACTGCCGCGGTCGGCTCCCCCGCCTCCGGGCGCGCTCGGCTTCGCCGTCGACCGCTGATTTCCGCGCCACTTGGGCGTACACTCACGGCAGTCAGAGCCCGGGGGGACGGCTTCCGAACGACAGGTGATTTCCATCCTGCCATTTCAGATGCCTTGCGGTGGCCGGTACGGGCATTCGTGAAACCGCAATGCCGAAGCCGGAAGGATGCCCAGATGTGCCTATCCCAGGACAACAGCGCGGGAATGGGGACACCGCAGCTCTGTGACCGGGGGATCGAGTTCTACCGGGTGGCGCTGGCCGAGGGCTGCGCCACCGGAGACGCCCCCGAGTGCCTGCTCGCGATGGGCCTGCTGCGCTCCGTACCCGGCTCCGGCGAGCGGCTGACCCCCGTCCCGCCCGACATCGCGGCCACCGGCCTGACCCGGCCGCTCGAACTCGCCGTGCTGGGCCACCAGGAGCGGCTCGCCGAACTGCGCACCGCCTTCACCGCCGCCGACCGCGCCTACCAGGACGTCATGCGCCGGGCCCAGCTGCCGGTCCGCCTCCTGACGGGCGAGGAGATCAACCCCGCGCTGGAGAAGGCCGTCGCCGCCTGCACCGAGGAGCTGCGCACCGCCCAGCCCGGCGGCGGCCGCAGCCCCGAGCACCTCGCGGACGCCCTCCCGCGCGACCTCGCCCTCGCCGGGCGCGGCGTGCGCCAGCGCACCCTCTACCAGCACACCGTGCGCTCGCACGGCCCGACGCTGGCCTACATCGAGCAGGTCACGGCCCAGGGCGCCCGGATACGCACCCTGAACGAGGTGTTCGACCGGGTGATCATCTGCGACCGCTCCACGGCCTTCGTCCCGGCCGCGGCCGACCGCGAGGCCGCCGCGATGCTCATCCAGTTCCCGCCGCTGGTCGAGTACCTGCTCAAGATCTACGAGCTGATGTGGGAACGCGCCGAGCCGGTCACCTACCTGGAGGGCCGCCACCGCCCCCAGCTGCTCACCGACCGCACCCGCCAGAACGTCCTGCGCCTGATGGTCAACGGCTACACCGACGAGGCCATCGCCTCCCGCCTCGGCATGAGCACCCGTACGGTCTCCAGCCACATCCAGAAGGCCAGCGAACTCCTCGGCAGCCGCAGCCGCGGCCACCTCGGCTACATCATCGCCCGCGAGGGCGTCCTGGACGAACCCCTCGACGACCTGTGACCGGCACCGGCACCGGCACCGGGGGCCGTCGCCGTCGCTCGGCGGGACGGCCCCCGGCGGCCGGTGCTACTCGTAGCGCAGTTCGGCCGGCCGCATCAGGCGCAGGAGCTGCGGCAGGCCGAGCGCGGTCGTGAGGAGGACGGCGCTGGCGGCGATCGCGGACATGGCCAGCATGGAGCCCCAGTCGAGGGCGAAGGGCAGGCCCGCCGTGTACTGGAGGACGGCTCCCATCAGCAGGCCGCCGACGGCGGCCAGCAGCATACCCAGGGCCATCGGGACGAGGGTCTGCCACAGCACCGACAGGCCCAGGATCCGGCGGCGGGTGCCGACGGCGTTCAGCACGCCGAGGATGCGGCGCTGCTCCCGGAAGCGCTCCAGCTGGCCGACCAGCAGGCTGAGGGCGACCAGCAGCAGGGTGACGGCGGAGCCGGCGGTGAGCAGGCGTTTGACGGCGAGGTAGGTCGGGTCGACGGCGCGGTCGAGCGGGGACCCGGCGAGGCCCTGCGGGTCGATCGCCATGACGTCGGTCGCGAGTTGCTCCTTCGGGTCCGGCAGCCCGGGGGCCATCGCGACCAGGACGGTCGCGGGCTGGCCGCGCAGTGCGGCGGCCGGGACGGCGCCCGGGGTGAGGAGCAGCAGGCCGGAGCCGATCCGCCCGTTGGGGTCGGCGCCTTCGACGGGCTCGACGGTGGCCGTCACGGCGGGCAGCGGCCAGGACGGCGGCTCGCCGTCACCGCGGAAGAAGGCGGCGTGGACGGTCGTGCCGGGCTTGGCCGTGGCGGCGGCGTCCGCGCCGGTGTTCGGACCGGTGTTCGTGCCGGCGTTCGTGCCGACGTCCGTGCCCGCGCTCGTGCCGCCGCTCGTGCCGACGTCCGTGCCGGCGTCCGGTCGGGTGGTCCGGCCCTGGACGGCGAAGGCGTCACCGTCCTTGCAGTCGGGCAGGGTCGCGAAGCCGCGCAGCACGGCGCAGTCGGCGATCCGGACGGCGGGCAGGTCCCAGAGCTTGGCGGTGGGGGTCTCCAGGGCGAACTCGGTGTAGGCGGCGGTGGCCCGCACCCCGGGAGAGCGCGCCAGCGAGTCGGCGAGCCGGTCGGCCTGCGGGCCGCCGCCGGGGAAGGACACCGACTGCTGGTACGGCCCGACCGCGGCGCGGGGGCCGGGGCGGTCCTCGTAGCTCGCGCTGACACCGAGGAAGAGCGTCTGCAGGGCGATCGCCCCGGCGACGGCGACGACCACGCCGCTGACCGCGGCCGAGGCGGGGCCCGAGCTCAACTGGAGCCTTCGGATGGCGAGTTGCCAGGACACGCCGCCGCCGGAGCGCCGGGTGGCGGCCTCCACCAGCCAGGGCAGCAGGGTGCAGACGCCCACCAGTATCAGCAGCACGCCGAACGCGACCAGAAGCGAACCACGGGTGTCCTGAACGGAGTTGAAGACGGCGGTGCGCCCCATCCCGGACGGGTTGTACTGCGTGGGCAGTGCCAGCGCGAGCGCCGTCAGGGCGAGGCCGGCCAGCGGCAGCGCCAGCCGCCATCCGATCCGGCGCCGGCCGGGGCCGGAGCGGCGGACCACGCCGAGCGGGTCGACGGTGACCCGGCGCATCGCGAGCAGGCTCACGCCGATGCCGAGGAGCGGCACGACCACGGCGATCGCGGCGGCGATGGCGGGGTGCGGCGCGATGTCCTCGGGGTAGAAGCTGAAGCCCGCGAGCCGCAGGTGGCCGGTCAGCCGCCGGCCGAGCAGGAACAGCGCCGCGCCCGCGACCAGGCCCAGCACCGCGCCGACCAGGGACTCCCCGGCGGCGAGCCGGGCGGTCATCCGGCGGTCCGCGCCGACCAGGCGCAGCGCGGCGAGCCTGCGGTCGCGCCGTTCGCCGCCGAAGCGGGCGGCGGCGGCGAGGAAGACGCCGACCGGGGCCAGCATCACGGTCAGGCCGACCGCGTTGAGCAGGATCAGCCGGGGGTCCATCGGCTTGGGCGGCGAGAAGTGGCCGTACGAGGTGATGCGGGAGGCTCCGGCGTCCCGCGAGAGCCGGTCGCTGCCGAGCAGGTAGCCGGCCTGGCCGGGGCCGAGCAGGCCGTCCGGGCCGATGCCGCCGACCACCGGGTAGGGGAGGCGGTCGCGCAGCAGCTGGTTGGCCGGGTCCTTCAGGAGCTCGGCCAGGGCGGGCGAGACGACCATCCGCCCCGGCGGCGGGTACGCGGCCACTCCGGGCGGGAGCGCCGCGTCCGGGCCCTCGGGCTGGACGACCCGTCCGCGGATCGCGGTGCCCCGGAAGGTGGTGTCGGCGGTGGCGATGAGGACCGTCCGGTCGCCGGGCGTGGGCAGGTCCTCGTCGCGGAAGGTGTCGTTCTGCACGTACAGGCGCTCGTTGCGGTGCTGGACGATGCCGGGGAAGGAGGCGGTGAACAGCAGCAGCGCCACCCCCAGGCCGACGCCGCAGGCGGTGAGCAGCAGCCGCCCCCAGCCGTCCCGTCCGTTGGTGAGGGCCAGCCGCACGCCGAGGCCGAGCTGGTCCAGGAACGGCGAGCGGACCCGGTCGGCGGCGGGGATGTTCGCGTCGGGGCTGCTCACGCCGGGGCTACTGGTGTCGGGGCTGCTCACGCCGGGGCCGTTCGTGGTGGAACTGCTCATATCGCGCCCGCCAGGTCGCGGGTGCGGCCGTCGCGGACGACGATCTCGCGGTCGGCGTAGGCGGCGACCCTGACCTCGTGGGTGACCAGGACGACGGCGGCGCCGCTCTCCCGGGCGGCCTGGGTGAGCAGCTTCATCACCCGCTCGCCGTTGAGGGAGTCGAGCGCGCCGGTCGGCTCGTCGGCGAAGACCGCCTTGGGCCCGGTGATCAGGGCCCGGGCGGCGCCGACTCGCTGCCCCTGGCCGCCGGAGACCTCGCCGGGGCGCTTGGCGGCCACGTCGTCGACCTCCAGGCGCTCCAGCCATTCGCGGGCCCGGGCCTCGGCGGCCCGGCGGCGCAGTCCGTTGAGGCGCAGCGGGAGCGCGACGTTCTCCAGGCAGGAGAGTTCCGGGACGAGCTGGCCGAACTGGAACAGGAAGCCGAACTCGGTGCGCCGCAGGGCGCTCAGCTCGGCGTCGGAACAGGCGGTGAGGTCGCGATCCCGGTAGCGGAGGCGACCGCTGTCGGGTCGGGTGATCCCGGCGAGGCAGTGCAGCAGGGTGGACTTGCCGGAGCCCGACGAGCCCATCACGGCGACGAGTTCGCCGGCCGCGACGGTGAGCGAGGCCCCGCCGAGCGCCGGGGTGAGCCCGAAGTTCTTGTGCAGGTCGTGGGCGGCGAGCAGGGGTTCGGACATGGTCAACGCTGGGACTCCGTGATGCGGGCGGCGAGTTCGTCCAGGCGGGCGGCGGTGAGCTCCAGCCAGCGCAGGTCGGCTTCCAGGTGGAACAGGGCGTGGTCGCAGATCAGCTGGTCGGTGAGGTCACCGGTGAGCTTGCGGCGGGTCAGCTCCCGCATCTCCTTGAGGTGTTCGGCCCGCTGCGCGTCCAGGACGTCGGCGCCGGAGCGGCCGGTCAGGAGGGCGAGCACGACCTTCTGGTAGAGCGTGCTCTGCAGGTACGGCTGCGGGCTCTCCGGGTGCGCGAGCCAGTTGGCGAGGTCGGTGACCCCGGCGTCGGTGATCGCGTACCGCTTGCGCTCCGGGCCGTCGCCGGCCTCGACGCCGTCGACCACCACCAGCCCGTTCTTCAGCAGCCGGGAGAGCGTCGCGTACACCTGCCCGTAGTGCAGGCCGCGGTCGCGCCCGAAGTGCTCGTCATGGAGGCGTTTGATGTCGTATCCGTGGCGGGGCTGGGTCTCCAGCAGGCCGAGGAACAGCTGTCCGAGTGACATGCTCCGGGACTATACAGGCCATGTATACACACAGGTGTATAGCGGGCCCCCTCGGGTCCGGCCGCCGGCGCCGACACGGCCGCGGCCTCCCCGAGCAGGACTCGGGGAGGCCGGAGCGGTTCGGTGCCCGGGTCAGTTCAGACCGTGGGCCTGGCGGTCAGGACGCCTGGGCGCGCACCAGCCAACGCTGGTTGGCATTGGCGGTGCAGGACCAGACCCCGAGCGCGGTGCCGTTCGCGTCGGCCCAACCGGGCAGTTCGAGGCACTTGTCGGAGATCGGGTTGTAGAGCGTGCCGTCGTAGCGACGGACCCAGGTCTGCGCGTCATCGGCGGCGCAGGTCTGGAAGGACACCTTGGTGCCGTTGCCGGCCGGCTTGTCGTTGGTGGTGATGCACCGGTCGGTGCCGGAGACCTTGAACTTGTTGTCGGTGGTCAGGGTGAAGTGCTGGGCGTTGCCGTTGTAGCAGTTGTAGAAGGCGACCGCCGTGCCGACGGAACCGCCCCAACTGTCGATGCACCTGCCGGGGTTGTAGGCGCTCTGGATCTGGACGCTGGAGCTGGCCGTGGCGAGCGAGTTGGCCTGCTGGTCGGTGAACGCGTACGGGTAGATCCGGACGTCGCTGACCGCGCCGTTCACGCGGCCGTCAGGCCCGGGGTACCGGGCGGTGGTCTCCCCGCCGATGTTCAGACTGCCGTTGGCCTTCCAGCCCGCAGGGACCTTCGCGCTTCCGGCCGCTCGGCCGTTGACGTACAGCGTCGCGGTCTGGGTGTCCGAGTTGAACGTCCCGGCGAGGTGGGTCCAGACGCCGATCTGGGGTTGCTCGGAGTCGACGGCCGCGTAGTACGTGGTGGGGCGGAGCTGGTCCGACGAGGGCAGGTTGAAGGCCCACTTGCCGTACGTCGCCGAGTACTGCAGGTAGAACGGACTGCGCTCGTTGCCGGTCAGGGAGACGGCGGTCTGGTAACCGTTGGTGTTGTTGACCTTGACCCAGGCGGCGACGGTGTAGCTCTGGCCGGTGTCGATGTTGGCCTGGTTGGTGCTGCGGTAGAGGGTGTTGCCGTCGAGGACGGTCGCCTTGCCCGCGGCGCCGTTGTGGTCGGTGGTGCGGGCGAACGTGCTCGGGTAGAGCGCGTTGGCGGCGTTGCTGTCGACGGCGGAGGTGCCGTCGAGTGCCCACCAGAGCGGGTTCACGGAGGTGTCCGCGGCCTGGGTCGGTCCGGCCTGCCAGGTGAAGGCGGCGTTGGGGCTGCCGGGGTTGGTGGGCGCGCCCCACCAGATGTCGATCTGGCCGTTGCCGCGCTTGCCCCAGAGACCGGCCGCGCCGTTGCCGGTGAGGTCCCCGTCCGAGCCGAGCGTCGGCCAGGTGTCCGGGGAGACGGAGCCGATCGTGACCGGGCTGGAGATCTGGGTCAGCGTCGGGAGGACGGTGGTGTTCCCGCTGCTGTCCAGTACGGGCCTGCCGTTGCGGTCGGTGGACACCACTGTCCCGGTGGTGAAGGTGTAGGCGAGCAGAGCGCCCTTGCCGCCGTCTGCGGCTGCCTCCAGGTTCCGGGCCCACAAGCCTGGGTGGCCCTGCTTGGCCCAGTCGCCGGGGGCGATGAGCTCCTTGTCCTTCCACCCGGAGGCGGCGAGCCGGACGGGCTTGCCGAGGGTCTGGCGGTCGGTTGCGGGGTAGTACCAGAGGGCGGCGTCGGCGCCGTTGGCGGTGCTCTCGACGGTGAGCAGGCCGCTCTTGTTCTTGAACTGCAGCTTGTAGTCGAGGTCCGTGTTCGCCGGGTCGCCGAGTGCGGCCACACGGAGGGTGGTGGACCAGTCGGTGGCGTTGTATCCGGTGGCGGTGAGCCAGGAGCAGTCCTCGCTGGCCGTCGTGACGCACTTCGGCTTCGGGAGGACCGACCTCGCGTCGACCCGGCCGTAGTAGCCGGTGTTGCCCGGATTCCCGTAGAGGTAGAGGTCCTTGTCACCGGGGGCGTGGGCGACGATGTCGTCGATGTTGTTGCCGCCGGTCAGCGTGCCGCGGTGGGCGAACTGGATGTCGGCCCAGCCCCGTCCGGTGGGTGAGTCGTCGCGCTTGGCGACGAGGGAGACGGCAGGGCTCTTGGCGAGCGGGTTGCCGGCCACGGCGTAGGCGCGCAGGTCGCCCGACTGGTCGGGGGTGACGATGTCGGGCGCACCGTCACCGGTGACGTCGCCGAAGACCGGCGGCGGGCCGTCCGGGTTCCACGGGACGTAGAACGCGTACTGGGCCACCGGCGAGACGTTGCGGGCGTTGTCCATCACCTGGAGGTACACGATGTTGGTGCCCCAGCGGCCCGGCAGGACGCTGACGCCGCCCTGCGGGAGGGCGGATCCGCACTGCCACTGGGCGCCGGAGAGCTGCGGGTCCCAGGACCACCGGGCGCACGTGACACCCGACGGCGTGCCGCCGTTGGGGGCGGTGTCGGCGGCGGTGAAGGGGACGATGCCCCACTCCCAGGCCTTCTTCCTGGTCACCTGTCCGTTGCCGGACGGCGGGAAGTGGTCGGCGAGCGAGCTCTCGGGAAGAGCGGTGTAGACGTCGGGGACGGACAGGCTCGGGGGAGTCAGGTCGACCCCGAAGCGGCATGCGGGGGCGTATCCCGACGAGGTGAAGTCGTCGGTGGCGAAGGAGCCCCAGCCGTAGACGTGCCCGTCCTTGATCACGTCGGAGCGCACCTGGAAGGCGGCGTTGCCTCCGTTGCCGACCAGACCCGATTTCCCGGAGTCGACCTCGGGCGCGCCCGGGAGGTTGTAGTCCCAGATCTTCGACCACGAGTAGAGCGAGTTCTGGACCGGGCTGTGCACGGTGGCGTTCAGGGACACCGCGCCGTTGAAGTTGCTGCCCGCGCCGAGCCAGCCGACCGAGGAACCGTCGCAGCCCTGGTTCTCGGCCCACGGCGACGCCGTGCCCGACGGCGGCCAGACGTAGGTGTTGGTCGGGGTGTCCGGTGCGCGGTCGTACTCGACGACCACCACCGGGTTGTACGTCAGGCGCTTGAAGGCCATCTTGTTGGACTCGTCGCCGGCGAACACGCCGAAGGTCAGGTTGTCGTGGGTGGCGGCGCGTTCCCGGTAGACGGAGGTGACGTCGTACTGGAACTCGCGGTTGTCGTAGCAGCCGCTGCCGCCGGAGCCGGCGACGTCGGCGCGGCCGAGTCGGCCGCCCACCACGGCGGGCGGGTTGTTCCAGGTGGTCTGGTTGTCGATCGGCCCGGTGAAGTAGAGGTCCACCGGATAGGTGTTGGTGCAGGAGAAGTCCGAGGACTCGTACTCCCAGACCGACATGGTGGCCTTGTTGATGACCGTGCCGCCGAATCCGCGGGTGTCGATCTGGAAGTAGGACCGCTCGATTCCCTTGTCGACCTGGTACCCCTGGTACCCGACGCCGGGACGGGCGTACTGGCCGTCGGAGGCGGTGGTCTGCCCGTAGCGGGGCGTCTTCGGGTACGCCTGCTGGGTCCAGGTCCAGGCGTTGCCACTGCGGGAGTCGTAGATCCACCCGGGATCGATGAACCAGGGGCCCTGGCCCTTGCCGAGCACCGAGGCGTCGGTGGTCAGCTCGACGGCGTCGCCGGAGGCCGTGGTGGGCATGGTCGCGACCCTGGCGCCCGTACCGGGCCCGTCCGCGCTACTGGGCTTGTCCGACTTGGCGGGAACACCGGCCTGGGCCGCGCCGTCGCCGTCGGCCGGGGCGGCCTGCGCGGCCGCGGCGGCCTTGCCGGCAGTGGCTGCGGGGACGGTGCCGGCCGCGCCGCCTGAGCTGTCCCACATCCGAGGGGCTGGGGCGTGCCAGCGGACCTTGCCGTCCTTGCCGGTGGCGGTGAGGTTGTTGGACCCGTCGTCCTTGACGGTGACGCCCTGACCGGTGGTACCGAAGCGGATCTTCTTCAGCTGCGGGTTGTTGGCGGCTTCGGCGGTCTTGACGATCAGGACGGTGCTGAGGCCGCCGAACTTGTCGGCGGTGGCCTTCAGGTCGATGCCGGGGGCGACGTCGGGGTAGACCAGGCCGTCGCCGTCGTCGTCGAGGGCCGGCTTGGTCAGCGGGAACGGCGAGTCGATGACGAGCTTCTCGCCGTCCGGGCTGGTCAGCGTGCCGAGGGGGCCGCTGCCGCCACCGGACAGGTGGACTCCGGAGGAAGCGGTCCGAGGGCGGTAGCCGCCCGCCGGGTCGGCGACGAGCTTGGCGTCCAGCGCGGCCCAGACGCCGTCCTGCCGCCTGACGCGTTGCTGGTCGGCGTGCTGGGAACGGGAGAGGTGGCCCGCGGGAGTGGCGACCGTTTCGCTGTACTCGTCCGTCAGTTCGGGTACGGGGACGGGCTTGCCGGTGGACTTGGCCTGGGCGATCGCCCGGTCGGCGGCCGCAGCCGGAGGCTTCTCCTTGGTCTGCCTGGCGTCTGCGGCGGCCATGGCCGTCAGCACGTCCGGGGGAAGCGTTCCGGGTGTGGTGGTAGGCGTGGTGGGCACCGGGGCGGCGAACGCGACGGGTGCCACCGAGGTCAGGGCCAGGACGAGGCCCACGGCCGCGGCGGATGCGCGCGCGGACGGGGTCCGTGGACGAAGGCGTGTGCAGGAGCGGGCGCCGGGCGGAGCAGCGGGCATGTGGTGAGGTTCCCCCCTCGGTACGACAATCGGGTCCGCCCCCTGGCCGATGGGTAAAGGCGCGGGCAGGGGGCGCCAGCAAGATCGCGCAATGGCAAACTGATGGTCAACTCATTTAGGTGTTCGACTGTCTGGTTTGGGGGTGGGCGAACCGCTTTGGTTCCCCTGTGACATGAATCACCACATGTCTTGATCGGTCGACTCCTCGACCCGGGGCCGCATTACCCCCTACTGTCCGCCACAGTCGTCTGTCCACGCCCTAGCTGAGGCGTGGCTACCTATGGGGGGTAACGGTGTCTGTTCGTCGTGTCCGTTTGCCGTGGTCGGCGGGGAGGGGAGCGCCGCCACCAGGGCGGCGTCGAAGCTCTCGTGTCGCTTTTGTGAGCGCTTTGACCGTGCTGAGTGCTCTTGTGTCACCTGTCGTCCCGGCGTTGGCTGCGCCGGTGGCGGACAAGGACAAGATCTGGTCGCCGCCGGGTACTCCGCTGCCGAAGACGGCTTCCGTACCGGGCTCACCAGAGCAGCCGAAGTCGGTGCCGGCGAAGAAGGGCTCACCGGACTGGGTGCCGCCGAAGGGCGCTCCGAAGAGTGCCTCGGGCTCGGCCGTCGCCCTGCTGGATCCCGCGCCGGCGCCCGGTGCGAAGGCCGTTCGCAAGGGTCCGGACGGCGCCGAGGTGTGGGAGCCGGCGGCCGGCGCCTCGAAGCGGGCCGGTGAACTGCCGGTGTGGCTGGCGCCCGTCGCGCCGGATACCGCGTCGAAGGCCTCGGGTGCTGCGCCGGGCGCGGACGCCGGTCCGGCCAACCCGCCGGTCAAGGTGAGTGTCGCCGACGCGAAGGCCACCGGTGCCGCCGGTGTGCAGGGAGCCCTGGTCACGCTGGAGCGCGCCGAGCAGACGGACGCGACGAAGGTGCGGCTGGGTCTGGACCTGTCCGGTGCCGGATTCGGTGGTGGCTTCGCCGAGCGGGCACAGCTGGTGTCGCTGCCCGCGTGTTCGCTGACCACGCCCGAGGTGGCCGGCTGCCTGGCGCGCACGCCGGTGCCCTCGCACTACGACGCGGAGGCGAAGAAGCTCGTCGCCGACATCGACCTGCCCGCCGTCGAAGCCGCTCTGACGAAGGGACAGCGAGCCGAGTCGAAGTCCGGGGACCAGGCGCCGTCCTCCGGCCCTGCGCCCGCAGCCCCGGCGCGGATGGTGCTGGCGGCCGAGGGTACCCCGTCCAGCGGCCTCGGCACCTACAGCGCGACCTCGCTCTCCCCGAGCCAGGCGTGGACGGCCGGCAGCTCGTCGGGCTCGTTCACGTACAGCTACCCGGTCCAGTCCCCGCCGTCGCTCGGCGGCACGGCGCCCCAGGTGGCACTGGGATACGACTCGGCGGCGGTCGACGGGAGGACCTCGTCGACCAACTCCCAGGCGTCCTGGATCGGTGACGGCTGGGACTTCAGCTCGGGCTTCGTCGAGCGCTCCTACAAGGCGTGCGACAAGGCCGGGATCGCCGGATCCGGCGACCAGTGCTGGGGCGGGGCGAACCTGACCCTGTCGTTGGGCGGCCACTCGGGCGAACTCGTGCCCAACGACCCCTGCGCGTCCGGTGACGCCAAGTCCGAGCAGTCCACGTGCACCTGGCGGTTGAGGAACGACGACGGGACCAAGGTCGAGTTCCTCACCGGCGCCGACAACGGCACCTGGAACGGGTCGTACCTCAAGGTCACCGACAGCTCCGGCACGGTCTACTACTTCGGCCTCAACCACCTGCCCTCCGCGTCCGGTGCGCCGACCAGCACCGGCCCGGAGAGCAAGTCGGCCTGGACGGTGCCGGTGTACTCGCCGAACGCGGGTGACCCGTGCTATGACGCTGCCAAGGGCAAGGGATCGTGGTGCCAGACGGCATGGCGCTGGAACCTCGACTACGTCGTCGACGCCCACAACAACCTGACCACCTACACCTACGCGCCGGAGGCCAACTGGTACGCCCGCGGTGGCGGCCAGAACCGCGGCAGTGGTGTGAACTCCTCGTACACCCGCGGCGGCACGCTCGCCTCGATCGGCTACGGGCAGCTGCTCTCCGACCAGCTCGGTGCGAACGGCGCGCACCAGCCCGCCGCGAAGATCGACTTCGAGACGGACGAGCGCTGCGTCTCGGGCGCGGCGGCCTGCGACCCCGCGCAGCGGACCTCGGCCAACGCGGCCAACTGGCCGGACGTGCCGCTCGACAAGCAGTGCGCCGAGCAGGGCACCTGCTCCAGCTACGGGCCGACCTACTGGTCGACCAGGTGGCTGAACGCCGTCACCACCTCGATCCGCTCCGGCGGCTCGTACCGCCCGGTGGACCGCTACGAGCTCACGCACACGTTCAAGAAACCGGCCAACTCCGATGAGAACACGCAGATCCCGTGGCTCCAGGCGGTCAAGCGGATCGGCAAGGACACCTTCAACGGGCAGACCGACCAGGCCTTGCCGGAGGTCACCTTCGCGGACCTGATGCTGCCCAACCGGGTGGACGGCCTCGTCCCGGCCCGCCCCCGCTACTATCGGCCGCGGATCGAGGTGATCACCCTTGAGACCGGCGGCACGATCGCGGTGGACTACAACCGCGAATCGTGCATGCGCACCACGGGCAAGATGCCGTCCTCGGCGGACGGCAACACCATGAGCTGCTACAACGTGAAGTGGTACGACACGGGTGTGGCCGCGATGGTGGACGACTGGTTCCTGCGCTACCCGGTCGCCTCGGTGACCGTCGACCCGAACTCCAACCTCGTCGCCGGCTCGGTCACCAAGGTCACCGCCTACGAGTACGGGCCGGCCGCCTGGCACCGCAACGACGGCGCCCTGGTGGACGACAAGTCCCGCACCTGGGACCAGTTCCGCGGCTACGCCAAGGTGACCGCCGTGACCGGCTCGGGCAAGGACGGCGCGAAGTCCAAGACGTCGACCAGCTACCACCAGGGAATGGACGGTGACCTGAAGGCGGACGGATCGGCCCGGTCGGCGACGGTGTCCGGGCCGACGAGCGGCGCCCGCCGCGACGACGACTGGCTGTCCGGCCGGGTGCTGGAGAGCGACGTCTACGTCGATGCCGACGCGGCCGCACCCGAGGCGTCCACCGTGAACACCAGCAGTGGCCCGGTGACCACCGCGACCCACAAGCGGCCCGGTCTGCCGGACCTCGTCGCCCGGTACGCGGCCACCACCTCGACCAGCACCTCGACCAGCCGGACCACCACCGGAACCCGGGCCACCTCGACGGTGACCGCCAGTGACCCGGCGAACGGCAACCGGATCAAGACCAGCCTCAGCACCGCCGACGGCACACCCGACGTCTGTGTCCGCAACTCCTACGCCACCGGCGCGAATCCGAGCATGACCGGGCTGGTGTCCGAGGCGCTGACCGTCTCCGGAGCGAACGCCTGCACGGCGACGCCGACCGCAGCGAACACCGTCTCCGGCGCCCGCACCCTGTACGACGGTGCGGCGTTCGGCGCGGCGGGAGCCAAGGGGGAACCGACCGGTGCGCAGGTGCTGGACCGCTACGACGCTTCCGGCGCAGCTCAGTTCGTGACCACCGGCACCTCCGCCTACGACGTCTACGGCCGCGCCACCACCGCCACCGACGTGACGGCCACCGACAGCGCCAATCCGAACGGCGCCACCGTGACCACGACTTACGGCTCGGCGAACCCGGGCGAGCTGCCCAACCGGACCGTGACCGGCACCCCGGCCCCGGCGGGAGCGTCCGACGCCGGAGCCAAGCGCAACACCACCACCACGCTGAACCCGGCCCGCGCGCTGCCGATCACCACCACCGACCCCAACGCCCGTACCGTCACCCAGTCGTACGACTCCCTCGGTCGACTCAAGGCGGTCTGGACCCCGGGCCGGGCGACCAGCGCGAGAGCCAACTTCACCTTCGACTACACGGTGGACGGCACAGCCCGGCCGTCCACCGTCACCAGCCGGACGCTGCGCTCCAACGAGAGCTACGCGGTCTCCACCCAGATCGTGGACGGCCTGGCCCGGACCATCCAGACCCAGACCAACCCGGCCATCTCCGCCTACCACGGCCGACTGCTGACGGACACCTTCTACGACTCGCAGGGCCGCACCAACCGGACCTTCAACACCCACTACGACGACACCGCCGGTCCGAACACGGTCCGATTCAACGCGATCCCCGCCGAGGTCCCCGGCCAGACCTCCACCGCCTTCGACGGCATGGGCCGACCGGTGAGCACACAGTTCATCGCCCTCGGCGTGCTGCAGAACACCACGACCACCGCCTACCCGGGCGCCGACCGGGTCGACGTGTCGCCGCCGGCCGGTGCCACCGCGACCAGCACCCTTTCCGACGCCCGCGGCCGCACCAGCCAGCTGTGGCAGTACAGGACGCCGTCCGCTACCGGCAAGCAGGCCGACGCCGACGTCACCACGTACACCTACACCCCGAGCGGCCAGCCCGCGACGCGAGTCGACGCCGCCGGGAACAGCTGGAGCTACGGCTACGACCAGCGCGGCCGTCAGGTGAAGGCCGACGACCCGGACACCGGCGTCTCGATCCGCACCTACGACAGTGCGGGCCGCCTGGCCACCACCACGGACGCGCGCGGTCAGTCGATGGCGCTCACCTACGACCTGCTCGGCCGCAAGACCGGCACCTACAACGGCACGGTCAACCCGGCCAACCAGCTCACCGGCTACACCTACGACACCGTCGCCAAGGGCCAGGCCGCCAGCTCCACCCGGTACGTCGGGGGCGCCGGCGGAGCGGCCTACACCAAGGCCGTCACAGAGCTGGACCCGGCATACCGGCCGACCAAGTCCACCGTGTCGATCCCCGGCAGCGAGATCGGCAAGACCGGGCAGGCGACCTACGAGTACGAGACCGTCTACGACCCGATCACCGGCGCCGTGACCACCGAGTACCGGGCCGCCGTCGGCAACCTCGCCTACGAGTCGATCGGCTACAACTACGAGATCTACGGCCTGCTGCACGACATGGGCGGGGCCGACGACACCTACCTCCGTCAGTCCGACTGGGACGCCTACGGGCGCAACATCCGCTCCACCGTCAACCCGTTCGGCTGGCAGATCGTCGCCACCAACACCTACGACGTGTCCACCGGGCGTCCGCTGACGCAGTACGTCGACAAGCAGACCTCCACCGACGGCACGGTCCAGAACACGACCTACGCCTACAACCAGGCCGGCCGGATCACGGCGATCCGGAGCATCCCGAACAACACCCCGGCCGCCACCGACCTGCAGTGCTTCTCCTACGACTACCTGGGCCGGCTCACCACCGCGTGGAGCGACACCGGGCGGCTCGACCAGCCCACCCCGTCCCTGGCAGGCCAGGGGGCGTGCGCCAACTCCACTCCCACCAGCGGGGCTTCGGCGCCTTCGAAGACGACGGTGGGCGGCAACGCCGCCTACTGGCAGGACTACACCTACGACCTGACCGGCAACCGCACCAAGCTCGTCGACCACAACCCGGCCGGTGACCAGTCCAAGGACGTGAAGGTCGACCAGACCTTCCCGACCCCCGGCACCCGCAACACGCCGACCACCGCGGCCGGCACGGGCGGCGGCACCGGCGGCCCGCACGCACTCGCCGGCGGCACGTACACCTACGGCTCGGCCACCGCCCCCCAGGGCACCGACGAGTACGACGCGGCCGGCAACACCACGAAGATCAACAACCCCAACGGCATCAAGATCCTCAACGCCGGGTCCGTCCTCAAGTCCGGTGAGAGCGTGCGCTCCAACAGCGTCCGACTCGCCATGCAGGACGACGGCAACCTGGTGCTCAGCTCGCTGCGCACCGGCCAGGTCCTCTGGTCCACCAACACCCAGAACCACCCGGGAGCCTGGGCCACCATGCAGGACGACGGCAACTTCGTCGTCTATGACCCGCAGCGCGTCCCGCTCTGGTCCTCGCAGACCTGGGCGGGTAACGCCAGCGGCTACTTCGCGACCGTCCAGGACGACGGCAAGTTCATCGTCTACGCGCCCGGTTGGAATTCCAAGTGGGGCACCTCCACCTGGAATGCCGCCGACTCGGCCAACGCCTCCACGCTGACCTGGGACGTCGAGGGCAAGCTCGCCTCACTCGCTCAGGGTTCGGCCGTCACGACGTACGTCTACGACGCCGACGGCAACCAGCTGATCCGCCGCAACCCCGGCAAGGTCACCGTCAACCTCGGCGGCGGCGACGAACTCACCTACGACACCGGTACCAAGACCAGCACCGGTACCCGCTACTACAGCATCCCCGGCGGCATCACCATGGTCCGCGAGAGCCCGACCAAGCTCACGTACCAGTTCGCCGACCACCACGGCACCAACACCCTGTCCATCGGCCGCGACAGCCTCGTCGAGACCCGCCGCCCCACCGACCCCTTCGGCGCCCCCCGCGGCACCACCTCCAGCACCACCGCCTGGGCCGGCGACAAGGGCTACGTGGGAGGCCTCAAGGACGACGCCACCGGCTTCACCAACCTCGGCGCACGCCAATACCAGCCCAGCACCGGCCGCTTCCTCAGCGCGGACCCGCTGCTCCTGCCTGCGGACCCGCAGCAGTGGAACGCGTACGCGTACGCGCACAACAACCCGGTGAACCGGTCGGACGGAACGGGCTTGTACGACCCCGATGTCCGCTGTATGAAGATGCCCGAGAGCCACGACTGCAAGGCCATGTACACCCCCGTTCCCCAGCCCGACCCGGGTGACGACAAGTACCACATCGGTTCTCCGAGCGAGCCCAACGTCGACTTCGGGGACGACTTCCCGTACGACTCGTCGGTCAAAGCGACGGACAAGGACAGAGCGAGCTACGACAGCTGGCGGAAGGCTGGCGTGGCGGTCCAGCAGTGCAGCCGGTTCGGCATCGGGCTCTGCGACAAGTTCAAGAAGAACGCCTCTCGCCTGTCGGACGGCAGTGACGCCTACATGCACTACATGGACGGGTCCGGAAGCGACTACGTGATCGACTACGCGAAGGCGTACGACGAGGACAAGAACATCCGCCAGCTGGTGGACGAAGAGGTGGAATCGGCTCAGCGGTGGGCGGAGCGGGTCGCGCTGAAGACGGGTCGCAAAGCCTTCAGCATGACCGGTTCGGACGTATCCGCACGGGCCAAGGGTCTCTACCCGGACACGGAGAACTGGCAGAAGGCCCTGGGTGACTACCGGCAATGGGGAAGTGCTGATGTGAGGGTGGAAGGGAACAAGGTCACGATGAAGCTCACCGTCCACGTGCTGGATCGGTACGACTTCAACAAGAGCAACAAGGACATCGCCAGCGGCGTCTCCGACAACGTGAACGGTAGGTTCGCGACGCTCGGCTGGGCCAAGCCCTTCACCACACGAGGCGGCCTGGAGAAGACCGTCACGTGGACAATCGGCGCATCCGGGAGCTTGGTCAGCCCGGGAAGCGGCGCGGAACACCGGTGACCTACGGGCCGGGGCCCGGTCCCGATGACACGACGTCCGGGACGGGCCCTGGCCCTGCGGTTCGGTCGGCAAGCTCTTCAACAAACCTAGAAGGTCAGGGATGATGAACCTGTGAAACGTACGTCGGTGAAGGTGACGCAGCGAGCAGATGGCGCTCGGATTCTGCTGTTGATTCCCGCCGCGGTACTGCTCGCATCCGGCTGTGCGTCTGCACCGGAGACCAGTACCGCCGGGCAAGGTTCGGACCGCCGCCCGACCATTACCGCGCCGACCCCGGCGCAGGTGCGGACGGATGTCGAACCGCTGAAGCGCCGCTTCCCGCAGTTGGGCGAGCTGACCGCGACGAAGTGGGTCGGCCAGGTGCTGACGAAGAACTCCGTGCCGGAGATCCCCGGCCCGACCGACGTGAGCCTGGACGGAGTGGCGCAGGTCGATCCGGCGATCCTGACGGCGATCACGGGCAGCGGGATGTGGCGGGAGAGCGCCATCGAGTGCGGTGTCCCGCAGGAGATCGCCGCTGAGGTCAGGGACACGAAGATGTGGCTCCACAGTGAGGCCTTCGACAAGTCGGTCACGCGGACCCAGTACACGGGGAGCTTCTACTTCGACAAGCAGAGCAGCCGAGTCTACTTCTGCACGGTGAACCCGAAGGAACGAACCAGCTGATTCCGTCACGTTCCCACCTGGGTCCCTCGCCGAAGGCGGCGCGTTCAACGAGGGGCCCAGGTGCGTTCCGACCACACCACGACCCGGTTGGAAGGCTGTCGTCCTCATGCGGGAGGACGTTCTCAAGTTCGGAACGGGTCAGGTGACGTGGTGGACATGGGTCGGCTGCCGCCCGGTGGTTTGCTGCTCACATGATGGCGCGAGATCGGGATCCGAGTCGATGCCGGTCCATGACCGGTACGTGGCCGGGTTGGTGCCGGCGTTCACCGCCGGGCCGCAGACGACTTTGTCGCTGGAGGCGCTCGCGGTGCGCACCGCGGTGCATGTCGTCACGCTGGCCGGGGACGGGGGCTCCGTTGTGGTGGGTGTGATGGCGTAGGTGGCGTACTCGACGGGGTAGGGCTTCCGAAGTCGGGAGCATCTGCCTCAGAGTCGTACTGTCCCGCACCGGCGAATCGATCTCGGTGAGTTTGCTCCGCTTTGACAGACACCATCGGTGTGGTGGTCAGGCGCGAGGACGGTTTCGTACTCGGCGGGAATGCCGATTCGATGTCATCAGAGACGGGTCTCCCAGCGGCTCCATTCTGGCCCAAGATGGACAGCACTTGGGTCTCCGGAAAGTGCACGGAAGGTTGCTAGCTATGACTGAGGCGAACCGTCGATCGGTTAGCGGGTCCACCTTCCGATGGATTGCTACCTGCGCCGTTCGTTATGCCGTGGTCTTCATGGTTGGCTGGATGGCGATATCGCTGACGGCTCCCAGGATGTCGGACCGGGCTGGAGGTTACGGTGCCCGGAAGACTTTGTGGGGATCTTTTCTGGGATACATGGAAGGGGCTCCAGGGATGTTCCTGATGATCGGAGTCCCATCCCTGATATTGCTGGCGCTGATTTCCAGGAGAAGAGGAACCTCTGCGCCTGATGAGTTCAGGGCATTTTCCGCGGCGCTCCTTGTCATCCCTGCGCTGGTGCTCTTCCTGGTCGGCACATGGGTGATGGTCGCCATCCAGATGGCGGTGCAGATCCTCTTTGCAGCGATCATCATGCCGGTTGCCAGGGAAAAGGAAAGCTTCTAGGATCGTTGAAGCACGTGGCCGGTTAAATTAGGTCACGATCAGTTTATGTGGGCGCTCGGCTGGATTTCCCAGCCGAGCGCCTCGCAGAATCCAGCGCTTGTTGGGCCGAAGGGATCGTCTGAGGCGGCAGTGAATGTGGATGCTTCGGGCGCGCAACTCAAATAAGTGGTTCTCTGCGAGGCGAGGAGGTGTGTCGCCTCGGACGGCTTCGCCCGCCCGGGTGACTTCGAGTAGTGCGCGTTGAGACGTTTAGAACGCAGGTATCGGGTGATCGAGACTCTGGGGTCAGGCTGGGAACGAGCCCAGGGCCTATTGCGTGTCCTTGCTGTCTCCCTGACTGGCATCTTGCCGCTGGCGGCTTCGCGCACGGTGGCGAAGGATCCTGTCCCGGCTGTCATCGGGTCCTGGGACACAACCGCCGCTTCGATCCGGTTCCTGGAGGGCGGCAAGCTCGGCGAGGCATGTCTGCTCCCCGCGCCGCCATGTGTCGTGGAGAGTTTCTGTTACTCGACGAGGCGATCACTATCCCGATCTAGAGGTGGTTCAGTATCGTCGAGGAGAGCGTCTCCACGTGATTGCCAGGGATGAGATGGGACAATTTCAGGGAGATCCTGGTCTGCTTGCAGTTCCGTTTGCGTCATCCCTCTTCTCGCCTTCGGGCCGTACCTACCAGAATGGCGGGTGTGTATCAGGGTGCCGATTAACAGATTTAATCGAGTCGGCCGATGGTTCAGTCGGGCGCTGCTGAGATATCTTGCGGTGTGCGTGGCTCCCGTGTGCGTTTTTATGCTCGTTCTTTCAGCATTTGCGCCCGGCGGGCATGACGCCAATGGATTCTCTCGAGCCGACTCCCTGGATAGCCTCAAGCTGCTGGCGCTCATCTCGCTCACGATAACTGTCCCCACACTGTTCTTTCTCTTCCTGGTCTCTTTTCGGGCGGCCAGGGGGAGGAATGTTCGGGGGGTGGCTGCCGTGTTGTTTGCCCTGCCCCCACTGCTCTATCTCCTTGCGGGTGCTTGGCCCTTCCTGCTGATGAGCGCACTCGGTGTGATATACGCAATGGTAGTGATGCCCGCGCCTGCGCCTGGATCCTGATTTTGCGACATCCGGGTCCCCGGGCGCGTGATGCGCATCGGGGGCCCAGATGTTTGTTCTGGGCACTTACGGTAACTTTCCGTTCAATCCTGGTGGGGCTCATCGAGTAATTGCTCGGCGAGCCCGCCACGAGTGGGGGAGCATGGGCGACGCGGGGTCCGGGGGTGTCAGGGGGGCGTCAGGAGTGGGGCGGTGATCGTTGGGATGTCGTCAAGAGGGGGTGGGGCTGGGGGTGGGATCGGGTGAGGTGGGTGGGTGCCGACTCCTCCGTTGCCTGATGTGCCTGGTCCCACTGGTGGTTACCGCAATGCGCCCACCGGGGTGCCGCCGTACGGCGGGCCGGCGGTGCCGCAGCTGCCGACTCTGGACGGGACGCTGGTGGTCGACTTCGCGTTGGTGGGCAAGGCCGGGGCGGATGCGGGCAAGGCGGCCGAGGGCATGGCTGCCGCCTGGACGGCGCTCAGCTCGGCGGCCCTGTTCGGTGCGGCGCCCTGGGGGGATGATCCGGCGCTCGGGCAGGGCTTCGACCAGGTCTTCGCCCAGCCGCGGGACGATCTGCTGAAGGCGGTGCAGGCGCTGCCGGACACCCTGCGCAAGCTGGCCGACGCCCTCGGCGCCACGCGCAGCACGTTCGAGAGGGCCGACGAGCACGCCACGGAACTCGCCTGGACGTTCCCGGGGCCCGGTAGCGGCGGCGCGTGATGGCGGTCGACGCCCCCAACGCCTCGCTGCCGGACGGGTTGCAGAACCTGCTGATGATCCTGGTGGGCAACAAGTGGCCCACCGGGAACGAGAGCGCGCTGCGGGCCGAGGCGGATGCCTGGGCCGAGGCGGCGAAGTCGATCCGTGCCTGCGTCCTGGACCTGGCGGACGCCAAGTCCCAGCTCGACCAGGGCCTGAGCGGCGCCAGCAAGGACGCGTTCGACGCCTATCTGGCCAGGCTCGCCGTCGCCGACGACGCCGCGCTGCCGCTCATCGCCCAGTGCTGCGACGCCGCCGCCGACGCGCTGCACAACCTGGCGAACCAGATCGAGACCCTGCGCATCGAGATCATCGGTGCGCTGGTGGTCCTGGCGGTTCAACTGGCCATCGACGCCGTGATGTTCCTCTTCGGCGGGGCCGAGGCGGCGCCCGTGGAGATCGCCTTCACCAGGGCCCTGGTGTGGGCCTTCCTGCGCAAGGCGCTGATCAGCGCGGTGACCCGGGTCGCCGAGTCGGTGCTGGCCCAGGTGGGCTTCGACCTGCTGGCCCAGGTGATCGAGCTGGGCCAGGGCCACCGCACGTCGATCGACGGCGGTGAGCTGGGCACGGCCGCCATCAACGGGGCGGTGGGCGGCGCGGTCGGTGTCGGTGCCGGGTGGCTCGGCAAGGGTCTGGGCAAGGGCCTGGGAAAGGGGCTCGGGAAGGGCTTCACCTCGCTGACCGGCAAGGAGGCCGGCGCGTTCGCCAAGGGCGCGGCCGGGCTGGTCTGGAACACCGGCTACGGGGCGCTGACCGGGATGGCCGAAGGCGCGGCGCAGGACGCGGTGTTCGGGCTGTCGGGTGACTACGTCTCCGGCGCGGCCAACGGCGCGTTCGCCGGGGCGTGGGGGTGGCGGCACGGGGCGATGAACCCCGGGAACAAGTTCTCCATCTCGCCGGGCGACCACATCGAGGGCTGGCTGAACGGCAGGCTGGAGGGCCCGCGCCCACCGCGCGGCGGTACGACGGGGGGCGGCACGACGGGGGACGGTACGCCAGGGGGCGGCCCGTCGGAGATCGAGCTCGTCCCGGTGGGGGACCTGCCCCATGAGCTGCCGCCGCTGCCGCCGCAGGACACGGACCTCTCGGGCCTGTTCCACGAGATGGGCCACTTCCCGGCCCCCGTCGGCGACTTCAGATCGACGCACGGCGGCACCCCGGCTCCGCAGCGCCCGCAGCCGCGGACTGTCTCCGATGCCATCCTGGAGGAGCTCAATCCGGGCGTGCACCAGCCCTCCTGATGGAGCATCAGGAGGGCTGGCGTCGGTGCGGGGGAGGGGGCTGGGGGGTGTTACTGGCTGCCTGCCGGGGCCAGGGGGGCCAGGGTGCCGGGGTAGAGGTACTCCTTCGCGGGGAGTGTGGTGCCGTGGGCCCAGGCGTCGAAGAAGCCCTTGAGGTCCTTGCCCGAGACCTTGGCGGCGAGGGCCTCGAACTGGGGGAAGGAGGCGTTGCCGTAGGCGTGGTCCGCGGTCCAGCGCTTGAGGGTGGCGAAGAACGCGTCGTCGCCGACGGTGCGCCGCAGGGCGTGCATCATCAGGGAGCCCTTGAAGTAGAGGGCTGAGGCCAGTTCCTGGCCCTGCCCGGGGTCGTACAGCTTGGTGGACCAGAACTCCGGCTTGTTCCGGTTCTCCTCGACGGTGGGGGTGTAGAAGCCGGTGTCGAGGTTGCTGCCCTGGTGCTCGTCCCACAGCTGGTTGGCGTACTGGGCGACGCATTCGGCGATGCAGCCGTCGCGCCAGTCGGTGAACGAGACGCTGTCGCCGAACCACTGGTGGGTGATCTCGTGGACGGCCGCGGAGTCCCAGAAGTAGTTGGTGTAGGTGGGCCGGCTCTGGGTCTCCAGGTCCGGCGCGCCGGTGCCCGTCTCCTTGGTCCAGCTGCGGACGATGGCGCCCGCGGAGGAGAACGGGTACGGGCCGAACTTGGAGGCCAGGAAGGCGATGATCTCCGGCTGCTGGGCCTCGGTCGCCTTGGCCATGTCGTCGATCGGCACGTCCGGGCCGTAGGCCGTGATGACCGGCGTCCCGTCGGACAGCGCCGAGCGGTGGACGGTGAACTTGTCGATGGCGACGGTGCTGAGGTAGGTCGCCATCGGCTTGTCCTCGCGCCAGCGGAAGGTCGTCGAGCCGTCCTTGCTGGTGGTCTGGCCGGGCCGGCCGTTGCCGATGGCGGTCCAGCCGTCGGGGACGGTCGCGGCGAGCGAGAAGGTGGCCTTGTCGGACGGGTGGTCGTTGGACGGGAACCAGGAGGTCGCCGAGTGCGGCTCGCCCATCGCGTTGACGCCGCCGGACACCAGCTGGTGCCAGCCCTCGGGGTCGGGCTTGCCCGCGTACACCACCCGCACCGCGAAGGTGGCGCCGCCGGCCACCCGGCGGGCGGGCACGATGTCCAGCTTGTGCGTGCCGGAGCGGGAGAACGACTTGGCCGGGGTGCCGTTCACGGTGACGGAGGCGACCTGGAAGCCCTTGAGGTCCAGGGAGAGGCGGTCGAGCGACTGGAGGGCCCGGGCGGTGACGGTCGTGTCGCCGTTCAACTGGTCGGGGTGAGCCGGGTCGTAGGCGATCCGGACGTCGTAGTTCGCCACGTCGTAGCCGACGTTGCCGTCCTCGGGGAAGTACGGGTCCCCGATCCCGGCCGCTCCCGCGGGGGCGGCGGTCAGGGCGACTCCGAGGGCGGTGGCGGCGGCCACCAGGGTGACGGCCTTGCGGCGGTGGCGACTCGGCGGTGTGCGCATCTGTGGCTCCTGGGGACGGGCGGTCAGGACCGGGCGGCGGCGGGGACGGTGGCCGGGGCGGTGGTGGCCGGAGCGGCCGGAGCGGCCGGAGCGGCGGGCTTGGCGGCTGCGGGCTTGGCGGTGGCGAACTGCCACACCACGCCGATCATGGCGTTGGTGCTGGTCGCCTGCGTCGCGGGGTCGACGTTGGCGAGGTTGTCGCACGCGCTGTGGAGGCAGTCCGAGACGCCGCTGCTGAAGCCGGACGACGGGATGCCCGCGTCCCCGAACGGCTGGCTGTCGGAGCTGTCCAGCGGGATGTCGAAGGTGGCCAGGCCCCGGTCGGTGAACCACTTCTCGAAGGCCTGGAAGGCCGCGGTCTCGTTGTTCTTCGCGTCCTTCACCAGGAGGTACTGCTGGAGGTTCTTGCTGCCCGCCTGGTCGAGGTTGAGGTACAGGTCGATGGCCTTGCGGTCGCCGGCGGACAGGTTCTTGACGTAGTCCGCCGAGCCGACCATCCCCAGCTCCTCCGCCCCCCACCAGGCGAAGCGCAGGTGCCGCTCGGGCTTCAGCTTGGCCTTGGCCACCTGGAGGGCGGTGGTCAGGACGGCCGCCGAGCCGGAGCCGTTGTCGTTGATCCCCGGGCCCATCGGGACGCTGTCCAGGTGGGCGCCGGTGAGCAGCACGTGGTCGGGGTCGCCGCCCTGCCAGTCGGCGATCAGGTTGTAGCCGTCCTTGCCGTCGTGGGAGAAGCGGCGCAGCTGCGTCTGGAAGCCGGCCCGGTCCAGCGCGTGCTTCACGTACGCCACCGACTCCGCGTACCCCTTGGTGCCGTGCGCGCGGTTGCCGCCGTTGCGGTCCGCGATCCGCTGCAGGGCCTGGAGGTGCGGCATCACCTCGGCCGCCTCGACGGTGGGCGCGGCCGGGGCGGGCCTGTGCTCGGCGGCCGTGGCCGCGGCGGCGGGGACGGTGGACAGCAGCAGGGCGGTCCCGATGACGTGGGCGGCGAGGGACACCAGGCGGCGGGAGGGCATCACACGGGAGCCTTTCGGAGGCGGGGCCGGGGGGCTTCCCCCGGCGGACTCCGTCCACCCTGGTCCGTCGATGTCAGGAACTTGTCGAGAGGCTGTCGGGAACCGGTAGGGGTGCTTCCGGAGGGCGACTTACGATCATCCTCATGTGCGCACATGTCGTGGTCGCCGAGGACGATCCCAAGCAGGCCGACCTGGCCCGCCTGTACCTGGAGCGGGAAGGGCATCGCGTGGTCGTCGTCCACGACGGCCGGGCCGCGCTGGAGCAGGCCCGGCGCGGCCCGGCGGACCTCCTGGTCCTCGACGTGATGATGCCCGTCATGGACGGGCTCGACGTCTGCCGTGCCCTGCGTGCCGAATCCGCCCTGCCGGTGCTGATGCTGACGGCCCGCACCGCCGAGGAGGACCTGCTGCTCGGCCTCGACCTCGGCGCCGACGACTACCTCACCAAGCCGTACAGCCCGCGCGAGCTCGTGGCCCGGGTCCGGGCCCTGCTGCGCCGCGGGTCCCGGCCGCTGACCCCGGGTGCTCCCGCGCCGCCGGCCGCGCCCACCCTGCCGCCGACCGCGCCGCCCGCCGCCGCGCCCCCGGCCGTACTGACCGCCGGGGCCCTCACCGTCGACCCCCTGCGCCACGAGGTCACCGCCGACGGACGGCCCGTCAGCTGCACGCCCGGCGAGTTCCGGCTGCTCCAGGTGCTGGCCGCCCAGCCCGGCCGGGTCTTCACCCGGGCCCAGCTGCTGGAGCACCTGCACGGCATCGACCGGTACATCACCACCCGGACCGTCGACACCCACGTGATGAACCTGCGCCGCAAGATCGAGCCCCAACCGCGCCGCCCCACCCGCCTGCTGACGGTCTACGGCATCGGCTACAAGCTCGCGGAGGGGCCGCGCGGTGCGTCGTGACGCCCCGCCGCGCCGCAGCCTGCTGATCCGGCTGCTCGCCCTCTCCGCCCTGGTCTCGCTCTGTTCGATCGCCGCGACGGCCTGGCTGACCGCCCGCACCACGACGGGCGCGATCAGGCAGGAGCAGCGCCAGGTCCTCGCGGACCAGGCCCGGATCTACCACGAACTGCTCGGCTACGCCGCGACCCACCCCGACTGGACGGGTGCGGAGAGCACCGTGCGGCGGCTCGCCGCCGACACCGGGCAGCGCATCCTGCTGACCACTCCGCGCTTCGAGCCGGTCGTCGACTCCGCGGCCACCGCACCCGGGTCACCGGCCGCCACCTCCGGGACCCCCGCCACCGCCCCCGGGTCACCGCCCCCGGCCGCCACGCCGTCGGCACCGCCCCCGGGCGCCGCCGACCGGACGGTGCTGCCCCGGACGCCCACCACCACGGTCGACCCGCTCTCCGTCGACCTCGCCATGCTGCCCGACGCCCCGGCCGACCGGATCGACGCCCGTGCCGTGGGCCCGTTCCGGCTGACGACCGCCGAGCGCGCGGCCATGGAGGAGGCCGCGCGGAATCGGGCCGGCTGCCTGCGGTCGGAACTGGGCGTCGAGGCGACCGTCACCGACGACGCCGCCGGCCGCCCCGTGGTGAGCGTCCCCGGCGGCCGGCCGCTCGGCGTGCGCTGCGCGCCCCCGCTGGTGCTGGACGCCCCGACCCGCACCGAGAGCGCCGCCCTCGCCGACCTCACCGCGCTCGTCAACGCCTGCCTGGAGCGCCAGCAGATCCGGCCCGTGACGCTGTCCCTGGGGTTGCAGTGGGCCCCGGCCCGCGACCGGGAGCAGGAGCAGGTGATCTCCGCCTGCCTCGCCAACTCCCGCCGGCAGCAGCTCGTCCGGTACGTGGCGCCGCCCGTGCTGCTGTTCGTCGGCGCGCCCGCCGGCGCGGCGGACCAGGCCCCCGTGCTGTCCGCCCCGCACCGCGGGCGGGTCGCCGAGGTCGCCGCGCTGGTGCTGGCGGTCACCGTGGCGATCACCACGATCGTTGGCCTGCGGCTCTCCCGGCCGCTGAACGCGCTCACCCGCGCTGCCCGGCGGATGACCGACGGGGACCTCTCCGCCCGGGTGACCGCGACCGGTCGCGACGAGATCGCCGGACTCGCCGCCGCCTTCAACGCCATGGCGCAGCGCCGCGAACAGCTGGAGGAGATGCGCCGGGCGATGGTCGGCGACATCGCGCACGAGCTGCGCACCCCGCTCAGCAACATCCGCGGCTGGCTGGAGGCCGTCGAGGACGGCGTCGTCACCGCCGACGGCGCCTTGACGAGTTCGCTGCTGGAGGAGGCCCTGCAACTCCAGCACCTGATCGACGACCTGCGGGACCTCGCCGCCGCCGACGCCGGTGAACTGGCCCTGCACCGCGAGCCCGTGGACGTCGAGGACCTGCTGGCCCAGGTCGCCACCGCGCACGGCGCCCGGGCGCAGGCGTCGGGCGTGGCCCTGGTCGTCGAGGCGGTCGCGGACCGGACGGGGCCCGAGACGGCCGGCGCCCCGGCCGGGTACGAGACGGCCGGGTACGAGGTGTTCGCCGACCCGGTGCGCCTGCGCCAGCTGGTGGGCAACCTGGTCGCCAACGCCGTCCGGCACACCCCGGCGGGCGGCACGGTCACCCTGCGGACCCGGACGGAGTCCGACGCCCTGCTCATCGAGGTCGCCGACACCGGCGGCGGCATCGCCGAGGCGGACCTGCCGTTGGTGTTCGAGCGCTTCTGGCGGGCCGACAAGTCCCGCAACCGGCAGAGCGGCGGCAGCGGTCTGGGCCTCGCCATCGTCCGCAAGCTCGCCGAGCTCCACGGCGGCGGCGTTCACGCGGCCAGCAGCCCCGGCGCGGGCTCGGTGTTCACCGTGCGCCTGCCCGCTCCGACGGCCGCCGGGTACGGGGGTGGAGCGGGCCGATAGCTAAATCATCGACATATGTTTGCCATTGATCTATGCTCACGGCCATGGCTAACCGTCAACTACAGGAGCCGACCCGGCTCGTGCTCACCGCGCTCGCCGATGCCCCGCGGCACGGCTACGCGATCGTCCAGGAAGTCCTGGCCATCTCCGACGGCCGGACCAAGCTGCTCACCGGCACCCTCTACACCGCGCTGGACCGGCTCCTCCAGCAGGGGCTGATCCGGATCGACCACGAGGAGGTCGTCGGCGGCCGGATGCGGCGCACCTTCGCCCTCACCGAGGACGGCCGGGACGTCCTGGGCGCGGAGACGGAACGGCTGCGGGCCGGAGTCGTCGAGGCCGAGCGCAGGCTCGCGCTCGGGCGGGGGCCGCGTCTCGGGGCGCTCCGGTTGAGCGGCGGTGCGGCATGACCGCGCAGCAGGCCGGGGCGCTGCCCGGCAGGCTCCCGCTGATCGGCATCTACCCCGCCGCCTACCGGGCCTCGCACGGCGAGGAGATCGCCGCCGTCTTCGCCGAGTCCGTCGAGGGCGCCGACCGGCGCACCGTGCTGCGCGAGTGGGTCACCCTGGCCGCGCACGCCGCCCGGCTGCGGACCCGGCTCAGCTCCGGAGACCCCGCGGGCCGGGCGCTCGCCGGCGCCGCACCGTTCCTGCTGGCCGGAGGGGCGGCGCTGGCCTTCGTCCAACTGGTGATGACCTTCTTCGTCGCGGACACGCGCTTCGAGCTGATGGGCCTGCACACCACGGCCGCGACCGCGGTGGGCGCGGTGCAGGCCGCCCCCTGGGTCCTCGCGCTGCTCGGCGCCGGCCTCGGGCACTGGGGCGCCGCCCGCCTCCTGGTGCTGGTCGGCGTCCTCGCCCGGATCGGCGCCGCGGTCGGCTACGCCGTCCACCCGGCCGGGGTGCTCTTCCTGTCCCTCCACCAGCTGCCCCTCTGGCTCCTGCTCGGGGTGCCGCTGCTCATCGCCCCGCCCGACGGCGTCGACCAGCGCGTCCGCGCCCGGGTCGGGACGGTCGTCGCGGCGGCCGTCATCGCGCTGCCGATGAGCGCGCTCGTCCTCGCCTGGCCCTGGCGCGACCTGGAGGACTACTCCGAGGTCATCTTCCCGCGCAGCACCCAGATGCTGCTCGACGCGTCGTCGGCCTGGCCCGCCGTGGTGATGGCGACCGCCTTCTTCGTCCACTTCGCCGCCCGCCGGCCCGACCGGCCGCGCGCCGTCGGCGTGGCGCTGGCCGCCCTCCCCTGGGCGGTCATGCTCCCCGCGCCCTACTACTTGGCACTGCCGCGCGACCTCGCCGACCTCGGGCGCAACCTCGCGGTCGTGGTCGGCCTGCTGGCCGTCGCCGCCGCCCTCGCCGCGTTCGGCCGCACCCTGGCCGCCTCCCGGAAACCGGAGCCGGTCGAGCCGGCCTGACCGCGGGGGCGGCGCCCCGAACCGACCGCCGGTGTCGGGCCGGCCGGTCCGAGGATCCCCGAGTCCCTTCTTCCGGAAGGGGCTCGGGGATCCTTCGTCGATGGTGCGGCGGCCCGGCGCGGTGTGGCGTGGATCACGGCAACGGGTGGCGGCGGCGGGACAGGAGCTGGTGTGGAGAATTCGATACGCGCCCGGGTGCGCGCTGGGGACGCGGCGGCGTTCGGGCTGGTCTTCGAGGACCACGCCCAGGCGGTGTACCGGCACGCCGTGCGGATGACCGGGGACTGGGCCGTCGCCGAGGACGTGGTCTCGCTGACGTTCCTGGAGGCGTGGCGGCTGCGCGCGCGGGTCGATCCCGAGGGGGAGAGCCTGCGGCCGTGGTTGCTGGGGATCGCGGGCAACGTCATCCGCAACACCCGTCGGGCCGCGCGGCGCCACCAGCGGGCGCTGGCCAAGCTGCCGCCGCGCGAGGCGGTGCCGGACTTCGCCGGGGAGCTGGCGGGTCGGATCGCCGACGCCGAGGAACTGGCCGCCGCGAAGGCCGCGCTGGAACGGCTGCGGCCGGCGGAGCGCGAGGTGTTCGCGCTGTGCGTGTGGGAGGGCCTGGACCACGCGGCCGTCGCCGAGGCGCTGGGCCGGCCGGTGGGGACGATCCGCTCGCGGTTGTCGCGGGCCCGGGCCCGGCTGCGGGAGTTGACGGCGAAGGAGCTCGCCGCGTCACGGTCCGCGGGCTCGGGAAGAGGTGCGCAACGCCCGGGCGCCGGCGGACAGGTAGCAGGTGACCGCGACCTCGCGGTCCGGCCGTACAAGGAGACGACCCGATGAACGCCACCCCCCGGGACCGGTCCGAGCAGACCGAGCGGGAGGAACTGGTCCGGCTGCTGCCGGCCCCGGCGGCCCCGGAGCTCCCCCCGGGCCGCCACCTCCTGCTGAAGGAACACCTGATGGACACCGTCACCGACAACTCCCGGCGCACGGCCCGGCGGCGCAGCCTGGCGCTGCGCCTGGCCCTCCCGGCGGGCCTGGCCGCCGCTCTGGTCGGCGCCCTCCTCGCCACAGGCCCCGGCCGCCCCGCCCCGGACGCCCGGCACCAGGACGCCCAGCACCCGGCCGACGGCACCGGCCACGCGCTGGGCCGCGTCGACAACGCCGCGTACACCCTCGAAGGCGGTGACGACCTCGTCAAACTCACCATCCTGGAGCAGTACAAGCCGGTGGACCCGGACCAACTGCAGCGCGACCTGGACCGGTTCGGGATCCCCGCCCGGGTCTACGCCGGCCAGCCCGGCTGCCGCGCCTCCGAGCCGGAGACCCCGGACAACCAGGAGGGCCAGGACAGTTGGGACATGCATACGGAGGGCGCCGGCCCGCTCGTCCTCACCGTCCGCCCCCGCGCCGTCCCGGCCGGCCTCAAGCTCTTCATCTACCTGCCCTTCGCCGGGACCGACCCCGCCCACAGCTCGCGCGAGATGCACACCGGCCTCATGCGGAGCCCGGGCCCGGCCTGCATGCCGTCCAAGGTCTACTTCAACCCCCTGGCGAGCCTGATCCCGACCCCGCCGCACTGAGCGGCTGACGGCTGACGGCTGACGACCGGCGGCTGACGACCGACGGGTGCGCGGCGGCAGCGGTAGCCGGCCGAGGCAGGCGATGGCAGGGGTGTCCGCCCGGGGCCTGCCGGGGGGCGTCGCCGGGCGGGCCGGCGGGTGCGGGGCTGCGGTCCGGGATGCGCCGGCGCGGTGCGCCGGAGGACGCACGGGGCGCGGGGGCCGCGGCTGGGGAAGCGCTGTGCACCGCTTGACCGGGGGGCGCCGGGGAGGGCGAGGGGCGCCGGGGAAGGGGCGCCGGGGGCGCCCTGGGAGAGGGGCGCCGGGGAAGGCGGGGCGGATCAGGTGGTCGAGCCTCTTCGGAGGTGCTGGAGGCAGTCGGCGATCTCGGCGGGGGTGGAGGGTCCGAGGGCGTCGGCGAGGCGGCCGTGGTGGAGGAAGACGACGCTGTCCGCGTACGCGGCGGCTTCCGGGTCGGTGGTGACGAGGACCGCCGTGAGGTCGAGGGCGCGGACCGCGCGGCGGAGTGAGGCGCCGATGGCGCGGGCGAGTTCGGGCGAGTCGTCGTGGCCGGGGGTGTCGACCAGCAGCAGGCGCGGGGAGCCGGCCAGCAGCCGGGCCAGCATGGCGTTGTGCTGCTGGACCCGGCCCAGCCTCCGGAGCGGCCGCCGCCAGAGCCACAGTCGGGTGATCCGACTGATCTGCCAGGCCTGGCGGCGGCCGAGTGCGGAAACGCCCGGATCGACGAATTCACGAACCGTCACATTTGGGTGGACGGGCTCGTGTTGGCCCCAGAGCGCGCCGACGGAACCCCGTTCACCGTCGGCCCAGTGGACCGTTCCGGTGGACGGGGTGGTGACGCCGGCCATGCACTCCAGGAGTGCCGTGGTGCTGGCGCGTTCGTCTCCCATGACGGCACAGAAGCGGCCTTTTCGTACGCCGAGTGAGAACTCGCGCAGGACCGCTGTGGGACCGTTCGTGCCCGGGTGGATTTTCGACACGTTTTCCAGCGTGACGGCACAGTCTGGGGCGGCTTCCCGCTCAGCTGGTCCACCTCCCATCATGAATCCGCTCCCAGGCTTCCGTAAATGATGCGTGCGGCGACAAGGCATCGTGCTTGCATGCCCAGAACCTACTCGCTCGTAATGGGTTTAGGCCATGCTGCCCGCATCCGTATGTATGGTGCACTTTCCTAGACCATCCGTGTCAGATCGAGATCGCTCCTCGGGGCGTGTTGCGGGTTCGTTACTTCGGGAATCGTCGGTATAGGGCGAATTGTCAGACCAGTGGATCCCCACGAAGAAGAGCCCCGCCCAGGGGGGTCAGGGTGTGGTGCACTTTGTTGAGCGAGCGCAGGGTGGTGATAAGTCCGGCCGCCCGCAGGACGGCGGTGTGCTGGCTCGCGGCGGCGGTGGAGATGCCCACCAGCTCGCCGACCTCGGTGGTGGTGCAGGTGGTCGTCAACACCTGGAGGACGGCCGCCCGGGTGCGTCCCAGCAGGGCCCCCAGGGCCTGGTCGCCGTCGGGTGCCGGGTCCCACAGGTTCTCCCGGTCGCGCGGGACGGGGATCGGGTAGAGCAGCAGCAGGGGCCGGTCGCCCTGCTGTTCGACCAGGATCGGCGATCGGGAGAACAGGAACAGCGACGGCGCTATCTCCAGGCCGGTCGACTCCAGTTTGATGTCGTGCCCCGTCCCGGGGACCTCCAGCACCGGGGGACGCCAGCGGATCGCCGGGTGCAGGGTGCTGAGCAACTGGTCGACGCCGCCGCTCATCATGATCTGGGCCCGGGCGTTCCGGTCGACTTCGAGCAGGGTCGACACCTGGCTCCAGTAGGGCTCCACGGCGATCCGGTGGAATGTCTCCAGATCGCGCAGAACCCGCGGTCGGAATTCGTTCCCGGATCCGGCCGCGGAGGAGTTTTCGAGAATTCGGTAGAGATCCGGGAAAGGTCGTACGGTGCGGGCGAGTTCGGCCAGTGCCCGGCCGTCCCGTTCACCCGCGACCCGTCGTCGCCAGGAATGGAAGACGGGGCCTCCGCCGCCCGTCGCGAAGGTTTCGAGGGCGCACAGCGCCTCTCGCATCGGATCCAGATGAGCGGCCGACGATACTTTGGCCAGGCTCGCCGGACTGAAGAATATGCGTCGCATTGCTGTTTTCCCCCTTGAAGTTCCGATGCTGTCGCGATCGGAGGTCATCGGTCTCAGGCCGGCATCGCTGCCGCTTCGATCACGCCCTCGGTCGCACAGTTCGGTCCGTCGGGGAGAATGGGGTAGAAGAGCGTCGGTCCGTCGGCAATGGTGTGGTCGTCCACCAGGACCGGGGAATCGGGTGCCAGGAAGTAGGACGGCGCAATGGTCAGCCCGACCTCCTCCAGTTGCACGTCCTCGTTCTGTCCGGGTATCTCCAGCGAGCAGGTGGAGAGCCGGACGGTCGGGTGAAGGGTGCTCAGCAGGCTGCGCGCGCCGCAGTCCTGGAGGATTTCCAGTCGCTTCTTCCGGTCGCTCTGGACGGTGAGGGAGATCACGTCCCAGTGCGGGGCGACCATGATGCGGTAGAAGGACTCCAGGTCCCGGAGCAGGCGCAGGTCGGCGCCGTTCCCGGAGTGCCGGGCGCGCCGGACCATGGTGTCCATGTCGGGGAACGGGCGGATGGTCCGGGCGAGTTCGACGAGCCGCTGGGTGGACCCGAGCCGGTGGGTGGGACCCAGCCGGCGGGCCGGCCCCACGGGGCGGGTTTTATGCCATCGGAGCCGGCGTTTCGCCTGGCGGTGCCGGGAAGAGAGCAGGTCCAGGGCGAAGAGTGATTCGCTGACCCAGTCCGGGGTCGGCATGATACGCGTTCTCAACAGGCTTGCCGACGTGAAGTGCAGACGTGGCACGAGTCCCCCATGAATGCCGTTGATGTAGGCGGGCCGGGAGCCGGGATCCACGGTGAGGTGGATGGTCGATCGTGCGTGACCGCATCTTCGACATGGCCATGCCCGTTCCCGTACCGACTACGCTACGTGGCGCTTTAGGGGGGTGACAGTCGAGTCTTCGCCAGTTCGAAGGTGCAGTTCTCTGCACCTGATCCGGATAGCGGACTCGACTCGGTTCGACCGCCCCCTGAGGGGTCATGTGACCCGTGGGGCGGTTGGGGAGAGAGGGGTCTGTTGGGGCCGGAGTCGCGCCGGACGTGGGTCCGCGCTCTCGGCCTACCTGCCAAGAGCGCGGAAGTTCCTCAGGCGCGGATTCGATCTGCTCGTCAGATCGTGATAAGCACGTTGATCAGAACGCCAACGGCGACCACCGCGAGGACGACCCAGGGCCACATCGGGCGTTCCTTAGTGGGCTTCCAGCCGGTCGAATCGGGCATGACTGCTCCTGGCTTGTATTGGTACGGGGAGATTTACGGCCGGGCCCCCCGGAAGACGGGGGACCCAACGAGGGGCCCGGCCAAGGGAATCGGCGGGGGAACTGTTAGTGCCCTGTTCACCGATTCCGGTCTGTGGTCACCGTGTGCGCTCTGGGAGGCTCAACGGTGACGCTGGTTCGGAAGCCCAGTCATCACGGGTAGTCGTGGTGGTCGAGGCAGGTCTGGCGCAGTTCCTTGATGCGGTCGTTCTGCTCACCGATGTAACCGACCACGGTGCGCACCGCACCCTTCTCGCGGATGTCGGCGTTGCGCATCTTGTCGGCGGTCGACTGGATCGCATTGCGGAGCTTGTCGTCCCCGGCCTGCTTGGCCAGCCCGTCGAGCTCGTCGGCCCGGTCGCGCATCTTCTTGCGGGCCTCCTCCACGTTGTCCGGGAACGGATCGGTGAAGGTCTTGCCGAAGATCTTCGCGCACAGCTCGATCCGGTCGGCGGCCTTGGTACTGACCTGGCAGGCGGATGTTCCGGCGCCGACCAGGAGGACGGCGGCCAGGGTCAGCACGACCGTCCTGCTCCGCCGGCGTCCGGGTTCGGCCCCGTGGCTCCTGCGCATCGGGTACATGCTTCCTCCCTGGGTCCCGTGGGATCCGATGATCTTCTGCCCGTCGTCCCGGCGTTGGTTCCGCCTTCGATGACTCCATCCTGAACCCGGGCGCCGCCGATTTCATGGGGGCTTACTTCCGATCCGAGGTGCAGTTCTCTGCACCTTTCTTCGTGCACGTGATCGCCTGTGCTGGGCGTTTTCGCACCGGCTTAAAGACGTGGTGGGCGGTGGGTGGCGCCATGGAGGCTGAGGTCCGTACGGCCGGGACGGCATGCGGTGGCCGGGGTTCCGCCCCAGGGCCGTGGCGCACGGACAGCGCAGGGGAGAGAGGGACGACGATGGGCCCAGCACGGACACTCGCGGAGAAGCTGTGGGAGCGCCACGTCGTGGCGTCCCGGCCCGGCGGACCGGACCTCCTCTACATCGACCTCCACCTCACCCACGAGGCCACCTCCCCGCAGGCATTCGACGGGCTGCGGCTGGCCGGCCGCGGCGTCCGGCGGCCGGGGCTGACCCTGGCGCTGGAGGACCACAACGTCGCCACCACGGCGACCGCGGTGCTCGACCCGGTCAGCCTGGTCCAGTTGGACACGCTGCGCCGCAACTGCGCCGAACAGGGCGTCGAGCTCTACTCGGTCGGCCACCGGCGGCAGGGGATCGTGCACGTCGTCGGACCCGAACTCGGCTTGGTGCAGCCCGGCATGACGATCGTCTGCGGGGACAGCCACACCGCCACGCACGGCGCGTTCGGCGCGCTCGCCTTCGGCATCGGCACCAGCGACGTGGAGCACGTCCTGGCCACCCAGTGCCTGGAGATCGGCCGGCCGCGCACCCTGGCCGTCGAGTTCACCGGCCAACTCCCCCCGGAGGTCGGGGCGAAGGAGATGATCCTCGCGCTGATCGCCCGGATCGGGGCCAACGGGGCGCAGGGCCACCTCATCGAGTACCGGGGCGACGCGGTGCGCGGGCTCTCCATGGAGGCCCGGATGACGCTCTGCAACATGAGCATCGAGGCCGGCGCCCGGGCCGGGATCGTCGCACCCGACGAGACCACCCTGGAGTACCTGCGCGGCCGTCCGCACGCCCCCGCCGGGGCGGACTGGGACGCCGCCGTCGCCGACTGGTCCACCCTGGCCACCGACCCCGGAGCCGTGTTCGACCGGACGGTCGTGCTCGACGTGGGCGGGCTCACCCCGCTCGTCACCTGGGGCACCAACCCCGCGCAGACCGTGCCGCTCGCCGCCGCCGTGCCCGACCCGCAGACCTTCACCGACCCGCTCGAACGCGCCTCGGCGCAGAAGGCGCTGGCCTACATGGGCCTGCGGCCCGGGACCTCGATGCGGGACCTCGCGATCGACGTCGTCTTCGTCGGCTCCTGCACCAACGGCCGGATCGAGGACCTCCGCTCCGCGGCCGGGGTGCTGCGCGGGCGCACCGTCGCCGGCGGCACCCGGATGCTGGTCGTCCCCGGCTCGATGCAGGTGCGGGCCGAGGCCGAGGCGGAGGGGCTGCACGAGGTCTTCCTGGCCGCCGGCGCCGAGTGGCGGCTGCCCGGTTGCTCGATGTGTCTGGGGATGAACACCGACCGTCTCGAGGGTGTCGAGCGCTGCGCCTCCACCTCGAACCGTAACTTCGAAGGCCGCCAAGGGGCGCGGGCCCGCACCCACCTGGTGTCGCCCGCGGTCGCCGCCGCGACGGCGGTGGCCGGGCGGCTCGCGGCCCCCGCCGACCTGGCCTGACAGCGCCGGCCCGGCCGGAGAGAGGACAGCTGAGTATGGAACCCTTCGTCGAACACCACGGTCGCGCGGTCGCCCTGCGCCGCGACGACGTCGACACCGACCAGATCCTGCCCGCGGAGTACTGCAAGCGGGTCACCAAGAGCGGCTACGAGGACGCGCTGTTCGCCCGCTGGCGCGCCGAGGACGGCTTCGTCCTGGAGCAGCCGCGCCACGCGGACGCGACGGTCCTGCTGGCCGGCCGGGACTTCGGCATCGGCAGCTCCCGCGAGCACGCCGTCTGGGCGCTGCGCGACTGGGGGTTCCGCGCCGTCGTCGCCACCGGCTTCGGCGACATCTTCCGCCGCAACGCCCTCAACAACGGCCTCGTCCCGGTCGACCTGCCGACCCCCGTGGTCGAGGAGCTGATGGACCTCGCGGAGTCCGCCGAGGGCCTGCGGCTCACCGTGGACCTGCGGGCCGGCCTGCTGCGCCGGCCGGGCGGCGAGCACCCGTTCACGGTCGACGCGCGGGCCCGGGCCCGGCTGCTCGAAGGGCAGGACGTGATCGCGGAGACCCTGCTCAGGAGCGGGGAGATCGAGGCGTACGAGGCGGGCCGCCCGTCCTGGCTGCCCGAGATCCCGCGCGGCGCCTTCGACCGGGCCGAACAGCGGCTCCGGGGCGAAGCGCCGCTCCAGACCGAACAGCGGCTCCGGACCGACGCCGCGGGAGTGAGCCGATGAGCGCCACCACGCACCATGACACCCCGGCCCGCCGCGCCCTGGGCGCCGAGCGGGTGGCCGGGCTGCCCGGCGGGGGGCTGGCCGCGCTGCTGCTGGAGGGGCTGCCGCCGGACACCGTCGACCTGGCGGTCGGCACCCCGGCCTACCCCGACACGTCGCCCGGGCTGGTCGAGGCGGCGGTCGCCGCGCTGCGCGCCGGCGTCCACCAGTACCAGGACCCGGCCGGGTTGGCGCTGCTGCGCGAGCGGATCGCCGCGGCCCTGCCCGGCGCCCCGGACCCGGGCTCCGAGATCACCGTCACCGTCGGCGGCAGCGAGGGGCTGGCCGTCGCCCTGCTCTCGTTCGTCGACCCCGGCGACGAGGTGATCGTGTTCGAGCCCTTCTACGAGAACTTCCTCAGCGCCATCGCCCTCACCGGCGCCCGCCCGCGCCCGGTCCGGCTGCGGGAGCCCGACTGGAGCGTCGACCCGGACGAGCTGGCCGCGGCCTTCGGACCGCGCACCCGCGCCGTCATCGTGAACAGCCCGGCCAACCCGACCGGCGTCGTCCTGGAGCGCGGCACCCTCGACCTGCTCGCCGAGCTGTGCCGGCGCTGGGGCGCCGTGGTGATCTCGGACGAGGTGTACGCCGGGTACGTCTACGAGTCGGCCGGCTACCGCTCGGTCGCCGAGATCGAGGGCCTGGCAGACCGCTCCGTGGTGGTCGGCAGCCTCTCCAAGAGCCATGCGATCAGCGGCTGGCGGCTCGGCTTCCTGCGCGCGGCGCCGGAGCTCACCGCCCTGCTGCGCAAGGTGCACGTGGCCACCACCGGCGGCGCGGCGGCCGCGCTCCAGCACGCCGCGGCCAACGCGGACCTGCTGCTGCCGGAGCGCTGGGACCACGCGGCGGGGATGCGTGAGCGGCGCGACCGGACGGTGACCCTGCTGCGGGACGCCGGATTCGGCTTCACGCCCCCGGCCGGCGGCTGCTACGTGCTGGCCCGGATCGACGGGCTGACCGACGAGCCCAGCCCGCGCTTCGTCCGCACGCTGCTCGCCGAGACCGGTGTGCTGGTGGCGCCGGGCACCTCGTTCTTCGTCGATCCGGCCGATGGCGAGCGCTACGTCCGGATCGCCTTCAACCGTCCACTCCAGACCCTCGACACCGCTGCCGAGCGGCTTCGCGCCCGCAGCCCGCAGAAGGGAGTCACTCCGTGACAACCGCCATCAGCATCTCGACCGAAGCGCGGCACGACGGACTGGTCCTCGGGATCACCGCCGAGACCGCGGGCAACCGGCTGGTCGACCTCGGCAAGGAGCAGGGGGAGTTCATCCGCCAGCGGATCACCGAGCACGGCGCGGTCGTGCTCAGCGGCTTCGACTGGCAGGAGTGGCCGGAGCTGGACACCTTCGTCAACGCCGTCGTCGGCCGGCCGCTCGACTACACCGAGCGCTCCTCGCCGCGCACCGAGCTGCACCCCGGGGTGTTCACGGCCACCGACCACCCGGCGACCGAGGAGATCTTCCTCCACACCGAGCAGTCGTACAACCTGAACGTCCCGCGCTACCTGTTCTTCTTCTGCCGCCAGGAGTCGCCGGACGGCGGCGCCAGCCTGCTGGCCGACTGCCGCGCCCTGCACGCCGGGCTGCCCCGGGAGACCGCCGAGCGGTTCGAGCGCGAGGGCTACCTGCTCGTCCGCAACTTCCGCCCCGGCCTGGGCCTCTCCTGGCAGGAGGCGTTCGGCACCAGCGACCCGGACGAGGTCAAGGCCTACTGCGACGCCAACAGCATCGAGCTGGAGTGGCTGGAGCGCAACCACCTGAGGACCCGTCAGCTCCGCTGGGCCGTCTCCACCCACCCGGAGACCGGCGTCCGCTCCTGGTTCAACCACCTGACCTTCTTCCACGCCCGCACCCTGCGCGAGGACGTCGCCGACTTCCTGCTGGAGGAGTACGGCCCGTGGGGGATGCCCACCAACACCTTCTACGCGGACGGCAGCGAGATCCCGGACGAGGTCGTCCGGCAGCTCCAGGCCGCCTACCGGGCGCAGCAGATCGACGTCAACGTGCACACCGGTGAGGTCCTGATCGTGGACAACATCAGCGTGGCGCACGGGCGGGCCCCCTTCGTGCCGCCGCGCGACCTGTTCGTCAGCATGGCCGGGGCGCACGCGTGGTCCGAACTCCGCCCGGTGGAGCGGACGTCGGCGCCCGCGGTGGCGCTGCCGACCCCGCCGCAGTGACCTCGGGCAGTACGACGGCCGATGCCGCCGTGGCAGCCGAGCCGGGCCCGCCGCCACTGTCCCGCAACCGCGAGTACAACGTGCTGTGGACCGCGAACATGGTCTCCCAGCTGGGGGCGCAGGGCACGCTGATCGCGTACCCGCTGCTGGTGCTCGGGCTCGGCGGCTCCGCCTTCGAGGCCTCGCTGGCCGAGTTCGCGATCGCCGGGTCGCGGGCGCTCTCGGCGCTTCCCTCGGGGGCGCTGGCGGACCGGGTCAGCCGCAAGACGCTGATGCTGGTCTCGGAGTTCGGGCGGGCCGTGGCGCTGGGCCTGCTCGCGCTGCTGGTGGCGATCGGGCACGCGCCGCTGGCGGCCATCGTGGTGGTGGCGGTGGTCGAAGGGGTGTGCACCTCGCTGTTCGGCACCGCCGACCAGGCGCTGCTGCCGAGCGTCGTGCCGTCCTCGCAACTCGCCGACGCCGTCACCCGCAACACCGCCCGCTACTACCTCGCGACCATCGTGGGTCCGGGGATCGGTGGATTCCTGTACGGCGTCCAGCGGTTGCTGCCGTTCGTCGCCCAGGCGGTGACCTCGGCGATCGCCTTCGTCACGCTGCTGTTCCTGCGGCTGCCCGCGCCCGCGCCGGTGCCGGCGCCGGCGCCGGCGCCCGAGGGCAAGGGCGGGGACGCGGAGCGGACCGAGGGGGCGTTGCAGGCGATGGCGTCGGGGCTGCGCTGGCTGCGCGGCAACCCGGCTGTGCGGGCCACCGTGCTGTTCGGCACCGCCTTCAACCTGGTGTTCAGCGGCCTGTTGATCGCCGTGGTGGTGATGGCCCAGCAGGACGGGCGGTCCGGTGCCGAGGTCGGCGCCATCGGCGCCCTGGTCGGCGCGGGCGGCGTGTCGGGTGCGCTGGCGGCCGGGCGGCTGCGCCGCTCGCTCTCGCCGTTCACGGCGCTCATGGTGCTGACCTGGGCCTCCGCGGTGCTGGTGCCGCTGCTCGCGGTGGTGCCGACCGGCTGGCCGGCCGGGCTGGTGCTGGGGGCCACCGCGTTCCTCGCGCCCACCGCCACCGCCCTGGTGGCCGGTCATCAGATGATGGTCACCCCCGATGAGATGCGCGGCCGGCTGGCCGGCCTGATCGGGGTCTCGATGGGCGCGGGCGCGGCGCTCGGCCCGCTGCTGTGCGGGCTGCTGCTGGAGACCGTGCACGCCGTGCCCACCGTCCTGAGCTGTGCGGCGGCGTTCCTGCTGATCGCACTCGGCGTGGCCGTCACCCCCGCGGTCCGTGCCTTCCCCGCCCTGCCCGACAACCGGGAGCACCCGTCCGGGAGTTGAGGAGGGGGACACGCAGGAGGGGCGGCGCCCGACCGGCGCCGCCCCTCTCCGCGTGTCTTCCTTCGGCCGTTCAGGCCCGCAGGTAGGTGAGCACGGCGAGCACCCGGCGGTGGCCGCTGTCCGGCGTGGGCATGTTCAGCTTGGCGAAGATGTTGCCGATGTGCTTGTTCACCGAACTCTCCGCGATGAACAGCATCTCGGCGATGGTGCCGTTGTTGCGCCCCTCCGCCATCAGCGCCAGGACCTCGCGCTCGCGCTGGGTCAGCGAGGACAGCGGGTCGTCGCCGGCCCGGCGGACCATCAGCTGCGAGATGACCTCCGGGTCCATCGCGGTGCCGCCGTCGGCGACCCGCTCCAGCGCGAGCAGGAACTCCTCGGCGCGCCCCACCCGGTCCTTCAGCAGGTAGCCGACCCCGGAGGCGCTCTGCGCCAGCAGCTCCGTCGCGTAAGCCCGTTCGACGTACTGCGAGAGCACCAGGACGGGCAGGTTGGGCAGTTGCTTGCGCGCCTCGACGACGGCGCGCAGGCCCTCGTCCCGGAACGTCGGCGGCAGCCGGACGTCCACCACGGCGACGTCCGGGCGGTGTGCGAGCAACGCGGGCAGCAGGTCGTCCCCGTTGTCCACGGTGGCGCACACCTCGTGCCCCTCGCTGTTCAGTAACAGGACCAGCCCCTCACGGAGCAGGGCGTTGTCCTCGGCGATCAGGATCCGCATGGAATCTCCACCTTCAGTACGGTCGGGCCCCCGGGCGGGCTGAACAGGTCGGTGGTGCCGTCGAAGGCGGCGACCCGGCGCCGGAGTCCGAGGATCCCGCTCCCCGTGCCCTCGGTGGCGCCGCCCTTGCCGTCGTCCTCGACCCTGATCGAGATGGCGTCCGACGCGATCCGCAGCCACACCAGCGCGCTGCGCGCCCCGCTGTGCTTCGTGATGTTGGTGAGCGCCTCGGAGATCACGAAGTAGGCCGCGGCCTCGGCGGCGGCGGGCGCGCGGGGCGCCGCGCCGGCCGACTCGTCGATGTCTATCCGGGTCGGGACCCCGCACAGCGCGGTGAGCGCCCGGACGGCGTCGGTCAGCCCGCGGTCGGCGAGCACCGGCGGGTAGATGCCGCGGACGAGGTGGCGCAGCGACTCCAACGCCTGTTCGGCGAGGTTCTGGGCCGCGTCCACCATCTCCGGGACCTGCTCGGGCCGTTGGCCGAGCGCGCGCTTGATCATGCCGAGGCGCAGCGAGACGGCGACGATGCCGGCCTGCGCCCCGTCGTGCAGGTCGCGTTCGATCCGGCGCAGTTCGGCGTCGTGCGCGTCGAGCGCCTCGGCGCGGGTCACGGAGAGTTCGCGGACCCGCTGCGCGAGCGCGACCCGGGGGCGGGCGGTCAGCAGCCGGCGGGACATCCGGGCGTGCACGAGGGCCAGCCCGCGCATCGCGGCCATCGCCACCACGGCGTAGCCGATGCCGATGAACACCGCGACGAAGGACTTCAGCCACGAGTCGACGTTCATCAGGATGATCGAGTTGCGCTCGCCCGACGCGAGCTTCCACCACACCGGTGCGGACAGCCAGTTGAAGGCGTTGCCGCAGATGCTCAGGGCGAAGATGCACAGGGCCGAGCCGACGACGCCGTGGGTGATCACCCAGAGCAGGTCCTTGCGGACGGCCGGGTCGCGCAGGGAGGGCTTGCGGGGGCCGGTGCGGCCGGGCTCCAGGTCGCGGTAGGGCGTGCGGACCTCGGTCTCCAGCAGCCGGCCGACCCACCGGCGGTGGACCTCGGCGTACCTGCGCAGCACCCGCAGTGTCCTGGGCAGCAGCAGGAAGCCCGTTCCGACCAGGCAGAGCGCGAAGATGATGGCGATCAGGTAGAACAGCAGCAGCCCGGCGAGTCCGGTCATCAGGCAGAGCAGGACGTAGCCCGCGGCCGGAGGGAAACGGATCACCGTCTGGCGGACCCACTGCTCGGGCTGTAAGCGTCGCAACTCGGCAATGCTGGGGGCGCGCACGGCTCCTAAAACCCTCCGAGTCGTCATCCCGATCACCCTACCACCGTCCCAAATGCGGCGGTGGGTGGCACTTTTCTGCACCATCGACTCTCCAGTTCGTGCCCTGGTTCCGTACCTGCTCCAGGACTTACCTTCGTGAACGTCAAGTAGTGCGTGCGAGTGGTGGAGGCCGGAAGTGAGCAGAAAGGGACGCGGAGCGCGGACGGAGGAGTTCCAGGGCGCGGCCGCGGAGGAGGAGTACGCGGCGCCGCCGCGACCGGACGGCAGTGCCGCGCTGGACGCTCACTGGGTCGTCCGCCTCGACGGGGTCCGGAAGACGTACGGCAAGGGCGCCGGGGCCGTGCACGCGCTGCGCGATCTGTCCCTCGCCTTCGCCCGGGGCACCTTCACCGCGGTGATGGGCCCGTCCGGGGCGGGCAAGAGCACCTTCCTGCACTGCGCCGCCGGGCTGGACCGCCCGGACGCCGGCTCGGTGGTGCTCGGCGGTACCGAACTGGCGCAGCTCAGCGAGGTCGATCTGACCATCATGCGCCGGGAGCGGGTCGGCTTCATCTTCCAGGCGTACAACCTGATGGCGGCGTTGACCGTCGCGGACAACATCACCCTGCCGCTGATGCTGGCCGGCCGCCAGCCGGACCACCAGTGGTTGCAGCAGGTCGTGACGCAGGTGGGTCTCGCCGACCGGATGAGCCACCGGCCCTCGGAGCTGTCCGGCGGCCAGCAGCAGCGGGTGGCCATCGCCCGGGCGCTGGCGGCGCGGCCCGAGGTGGTCTTCGCGGACGAGCCGACCGGCGCGCTGGACACCCGCACCGCCAAGCAGGTGCTGACGCTGCTGCGCGAGGTCGTGGACAGCCTCGGACAGACGGTGATCATGGTGACCCACGACCCGATCGCCGCCTCCTACGCGCACCGCGTGGTGTTCCTCGCGGACGGGAGCTACGCGGAGGAGATGACGCATCCCACGCCGGACCGGGTGGCCGAGCGCATGACCCGGCTGGGGGAGTGGTGAGGCGTGTTCAGGCTCGTCGTACAGACCGTCAAGGAGCGTAAGGCCGGGTTCGTCGGGGCGTTCGTCGCCCTGTTCGGCGCGTCCGTGCTCGTCACGGCCTTCGGAATCATCCTGCAGTCCGGCATCGGCAACGGGGTGCCGGTCCAGCGCTACTCCGGCGCTGCGGTCGTGGTCGGCGGTCAGAAGCACTTCACGGTCCACGAGGCCAAGAAGAGCAAGTCCAAGGACCTCAAGGACGCCGTCGGCGTCCCGATCGACCTGGTCGACAAGGTCGCCAGGACCGAGGGCGTCGACAAGGCCGTCCCGGTGCTCACCTTCCCCGCGCAGGTCGTCTCCAACGACGGCGAGGAGCTGGTCAAGGGCGCCGACGACCGGACGTCCAACGGCACCAACTGGGGCGCGGCCGCGCTCGGCCCGTACGACCGCAACGGCGACGAGCCGAAGCGGGCCGGCGAGGTGGTGCTGGAGAAGTCCGTCGCCGACCACCGCAAGGTGAAGGTGGGCGACAGCGTCAAGATCGCCTCCACCCGGGACGCCAGCTCGTACAAGGTCGTCGGCATCGTCACCTACAAGGGCGGCGGCGGTGCGCTGCGCACCCCGCCGGTGTTCTTCTCCGACGACGAGGCGCGCACCCTGTTCGGCCGCACCGACCAGGTCAGCGCCATCGGCGTGCTGGCGCCCAAGGACACCAACGCCGGCAAGCTCGGCGACCGGATCGACAAGGCGCTCAAGGGCTCCGCGATCGACGTCTACACCGGTGACGGGCGCAGCAGCGTCGAGAACCCGGACGTCGCCTCGGCCCGGGGCAGCCTGAAGGAGCTGGCGGGCTCGCTCGGCGGCACCGTCGTGCTGATCACCATGATGGTGGTGGGCAGCACCCTGGCGCTCAGCGTGCACCAGCGCCGGCGCGAGCTGGCGCTGTTGCGCGCGGTCGGCGCGACGCCCAAGCAGATCCACAAGATGATCTCGGGCGAGGCCCTGGTGATCTCGCTGGTGGCCTCGATCCTGGGCTGCTTCCCCGGCATGCTGGCCGCCGGGGTGCTGCGCGGGGCGCTCGGCGCGATCGGCATCCTGCCGGACGACTTCGAGTTCTCCTACGGCCCGATCCCGGCGATCGCCGCGGTCGGCATCGGCGTGATCGCCGCGCAGGTGGCGGCGTTCGCGGTGGCCCGCCGGGTGGTGTCGATCCGGCCGGTGGAGGCGCTCAGCGAGGCCCAGACCGAGCAGCCGGGCATCGGCGGCGCCCGGGTGGCCATCGGGATCCTGCTGTTCGTCCTCGGCTTCTGCGCGTCGCTGTTGCCGCTGTTCTTCGGCAGCATCTTCGCGGTGGCCGCGGCCGGCAGCGGCGGCCTGATCATGGTGATCGCGATCCTCATGCTGGCCCCGCCGGTGGTGGCGAAGGCGACCAGGCTGATGGCCGCGCCGTTCCAGCGCCGGTTCGGGACCCTCGGGTTCCTGGCCGTGGCCAACACCCGGGCCAACGCCCGGCGGCTGGCGGCCGGCATCGGCCCGCTGATCCTGGCGATCGGCTTCGCCTCGGTGCAGCTGTTCATCCCGACCACCACGTCGGGTGCGGCCGAGGCGCAGGCCCAGGCGGGCGTCGTCGCCGACTACACGGTGACCAGCGAGTCCGGCGGCCTGCCGGTCACCGCGCCGAAGTTCATCGCCGGCCTGGACGGGGTGGACGCCGCGGCCGGGACGGTGCGGGTGGACCTGTTCGCCTCGACGAAGATGCTCGGCTCGCCGGAGATCTTCGACTACAAGGCGCAGGGGCTGACCCCGGGCAACCTGAGCCGGGTCGTCGACCTGGACGTCTCCGAGGGCTCCCTGGACAACCTGTCCACGGACACGGTGGCGATCAGCAGCGGGGCTTCGGCCACGCTCGGCGCCAACGTCGGCGGCCAGATCAAGGTGCACATGCCCGACGGGCAGACGCTGGAGCCGAAGGTGATCGCCGTGTACAAGCGCGGCCTGGGCTTCGGCGACATCACCCTGTCCTACGACACCGTGCTCCAGCACAGTTCGCGCCGGATGTACGACTCGGTGCTGGTGCGGGCCAAGGACGGCGCCGACAAGAAGAAGGTGATCGGGGAGCTCACCGGGCTCAACGACCGCTACCCCGGGGTGCACGTCCAGGACAAGGGCGGCCTGTCCGCCGCCCAGGAGAAGGCCGGCACGGCCAACCTGTTCGGCAGCGCGCTGCCGCTGGTCCTGGTCTTCGGGTACATCGCGGTGGCCGTCGCCAACACCCTGGTGATGACCACGCTGTCCAGAGCACGGGAGTTCGCGCTGCTGCGGCTGGTGGGCGCGACCCCCGAACAGGTCATGCGGATGATGCGCACCGAGACGCTGATGCTGATCCTGATCGCGGTGGTGGTCGGCAGTCTGGTGCCCGTCGTGCCGTTGATGACGGTGAGCATGGGCCTGACCGGGTCCCTGGTTCCGCACATTCCTCCGCTGCTCTACCTGGCGATCGTGGCGGCGACCTCGGCCCTGGCCGCGGCGGCCGTTCTGGTGCCGACCAAGCTCGCCCTGCGCGCCCGCCCGGTGGAGGCCATCGGACTGCGCGAGTAGCTCCGCCCGCACCATTGCCACACCGACCCGCCGATGGGGTCCGCGACCGCGGACCCCATCGGCGTTTTCGGGTTTCCGGGCAGGTCGAACGGCGTTTCGCAGTGCGGCAACCAGGGTCATTCGGCTGCCGCTTAACGACCCTGACCGGCCCCGCCGCCCGGTGTTAGCCTGCATTCACCAGAGCGAATTCCCCTTTTGCGTAATCCCCGTACCGACGAGCCGTGGACGGAACACGGCCGAACGGGGCTGTTGTGCTGCGCCTTTTTCGGATTCCGGTGAATGCGGTGGGTGGGTTTTAGTGAATTCACAGTCATGGCGTGAAAAGGCCGGACGGCTCGCGCGCGAACACGGTGTGCGCTCCCTCCGGTGCGCCTTCTACGACGCCGGCGAACTCCACGTCGCCGAGGCGGGTGCGGAGCCCGGGCCGGCGCCCGCCGCGCCGTTCGCCTCGCTCACCAAGCTCTTCACCGCGACGCTGGCCATGCAGCTGGCCTTCGACGGCGACCTCGACCTGGACCTGCCGGTCGGCGAGTACCTGACCGAACCACCCTTCGCCGAGCTGAGACTGACGACTCGTCACCTGCTTAGCCACTCCTCCGGGATGGTCTGCGACGGCCCCGGCGACGGCGGGCTGCGGGCCGCCGTCGCGGCCAGCCCGCTGTTCGCCCCCGGCACCGCGTTCTCGTACTCCAACGCCGGGTTCGCCCTGGCCGGAAAGGTCATCGAGGCCGCCGCCGGGGTGAGTTGGCGCAACGCCGTGACGGACTTCCTGCTCCGGCCGCTGGACATCGAGCCGGCCTTCCTGGCGGTCGGCGAGATCCCCCGCGACCTCGCCCCCGCCGCCGCGATCGCCGGCACCGTCACCGACCTGGTCGCGTTCGCCCGGCTTCACCTGGACGACCGCGACGCCTCGCACGCCGCCCTGCTCGACCAGGAGGCCGTCCGGGAACTGGCCGAACCGCCCTTCGACACCCTGCCGTTCGGCCTGGCCGACGGCTGGGGCCACGGCTGGGCCCGGTACGGCAACGGCGCCGACCGCTGGCTCGGCCTCGACGGCGTGGGCGCGGGCGCCACCTGCTACCTGCGGATCCAGCCGGAACGCGGCACCGTGATCGCCCTCCAGGCCGACTCCGCGGCCGGCCTCGGCGCCTGGCAGGACCTGCTGGCCCAGCTCCGGGCCGAGGGCGTGGACGTCGCCGGCTACGCGCCGGGCCCCGCCGCCGGCGCCGCGCAGGACCTGTCGGACCGCGTCGGGCAGTGGGCCAACGGCGAGACCGTGTACCGGATCCGCCCCGGCGCCGACGCGGCGGACGGCGCGCACCCCGGCGCCACCGTCCTGGTCGACGACGACGGGATGGAGTACGACCTGACCGGCCGAGGCGAGCGCTTCTTCGCCGCCCGGCACCCGCGGCTGCCCGAGGTGGAACACCTCGGCCGCTTCCTGCTCGACCCGGAGACCGGGCGCGCGGACCACATGCAGTTCGGCGGCCGCGTCCTGCGACGCGTCGCCTGAACAGGCTGGAGAGCGAACGTGACGATCACCAACGACAGTGTCCTGTCGCCGGCGCAGCAGCGCCTGTGGTTCCTGAACCGCTTCCAGGAGGGCGCCGCCGGCCACACCCACACGGTGGCGCTGCGGCTGGCCGGCGGCCTGGGTCCGGAGCAGCTGCGCGCCGCGCTGGACGCCCTGGTCCGGCGGCATCCGCTGCTGGGCACCGTGCACCGCGAGGCCGAGGGCCGCTGCCGCCCCGAACCCGCCCCCGACGGCGGGGCGTTCGCCGGGCTGCGGCCCGAGCCGGTCGCCCCCGACGAGCTCGACGAGGCGCTGACCCGGGCGGCCGGCCAGGGCCTGGACCTCACCCGGGAGCCCCCGCTGCGGGCCCGGCTGCTCGCCACCGGGCCGGACGCCCACGTGCTGGTCCTGACGGTGCACGAGATCGCGGCCGACGAGCGCTCGCTCGCCGTGATCGTCGACGACCTGGCCCGGGCGTACGCGGCGGCCACCGCCCCGGCCGCCCCCGGCGCGCCCGAGCCCGCCCCGCAGTACGCCGCGGCCGCCGCCGCCGACCGGGAGCTGAACGGCGCCCCCGAGCGGCCCACCGAGTACGCCGCGGCTGAACTCGCCCACTGGCGCGCCACTTTGGACGGCGCGCCGGCGCAGCTCGACCTGCCCGTCGACCGGCCGCGCCCGGCCGTCACCCGCTACGCCGCCGACGAGTACCGCAACGAGCTGGACGGCCCGCTGACCGCGGCCCTCGCCGACCTGGCCGCCGACTGCGACGCAGGCGTCGAGGCGGTGCTGCACGCCGCCGTCGTGGCGCTGCTCGGCCGCTTCGGCGCCGGCGCCGACGTCCCGCTGATCGGCAGCCTGCCCGGCCGCGACGGCGGGCGGCGCGCCGCCGTGGTCGGCCCGCTGGCCAACCCGGTGGTGCTGCGGGTCGTCCGCCGCCCCGGCGCCTCCTTCCGCGAGCTGGTCGGCGACTGCGCGGCGGTCGCCGCCACGGCCCGGCGCCACGGTGGCGTCCCGTTCGAGACCGTGGTCGGCGAGCTGCGGCCCGAGCGCGCGCTCAACCGCCACCCGCTGGCCCAGGTGGCCTTCGACCTCGCCGAGGACCTGCCCGCCCGGCTCGGCTTCGGCCCGCTCGACGCCCAGGTGGCCCAACTGCCGCGCCAGCACTCCCCGTTCGACCTCCAGCTGCGCTTCCGCAGCGCGCCCGACGGCTCCGGGTTGCGGCTGGCCGCGACCTTCAGTACCGAGCTGTTCGACCCGGAGACCGTCCGGCGGCTCACCGACGCGCTGCCGCGCCTGCTGGCCGCCGCCGTCGCCGCGCCGGACGCCGACCCGGACGGTTACGAGGTGCTGGACCCGGCCGAGCGGCACGCCCTGCTGACCGCGTGGAACGCCACCGACCGGCCGGTGCCCGACTCCGACGTCTCCGCGCTGTTCCGGGCCCGGGCCGCCGCCCAGCCCGCGCGGACCGCCCTGATCGCCGGCGACACCGTGCTCAGCTACGCCGAACTCGACGACCGGGCCGAGCGGCTGGCCGGCGAGCTGCGCCGCCACGGCGCCGCCCCGGGCCGGCTCGTCGCCCTGGCGCTGCCGCGCTCCGCCGACCTCGTCGTCGCCCTGCTCGCGGTGGCCCGCACCGGCGCCGCCTACGTGCCGCTCGACCCCGACTACCCGGCCGACCGGATCGGCTACATCCTCGACCACGCCGCCCCCTCGGCGCTGGTCACCGACAGCGCGACGGCCGGGCGGCTGCCCGCCACCGCCGCCCACCGGGTGCTGCTGGACGACGAGCAGGTGCGCGCCAGGCTGGCGACGGAGCCCGCCGGGCCGCAGGGCCCCGCCGCGACCGCCGCCGACCCGGCCTACGTCATCTACACCTCCGGCTCCACCGGCCGGCCCAAGGGCGTCGTCATCAGCCGCCACGCGCTGACCAACTTCCTGGTCTCGATGGCCGACCTCTTCCCGCTCGCGGCCGAGGACGTCTGGACCTCCGTCACCACGATCGCCTTCGACATCGCCGCCCTGGAGCTCTACCTGCCGCTGGTCGGCGGCGCCACTGTGGTCCTCGCCGACCGCGCGACCGTCACCGACCCCGCCGGGCTGGGCGCCCTGGTCGGCCGCACCGGCACCACGATCATGCAGGCCACCCCCAGCCTCTGGCAGGCCCTGTGCGACGAAGTCCCGCAGGCGCTGCGCGGCCTGCGGATGCTGGTCGGCGGGGAGGCCCTGCCGGCCGCCCTCGCCGAGCGGATGCGCGCGCTCGGCAGCGAGGTCACCAACCTGTACGGGCCCACCGAGACCACCATCTGGTCCACCGCCGCCCGCCTGGACGACCGCCCCGGCGCGCCGACCATCGGCCGGCCGATCGGCAACACCCGGGTCCGGGTCCTCGACGAGGCGCTGCGCCTGGTGCCGATCGGCGCCGCCGGCGAGCTGTACATCGCCGGGGACGGCGTCGGCACCGGCTACCTGCACCGCGAGGACCTCACCCGGGACCGCTTCCTGCCCGACCCGTACGGCGCCGAGGGCGAGCGCATGTACCGCACCGGCGACATCGTCCGCTGGGCCGCCGACGGCAACCTGGAGTACGTCGGCCGCGCCGACTTCCAGCTGAAGGTCCGCGGCTTCCGGATCGAGCCCGGCGAGATCGACGCCGTCCTGGAGCAGCACCCCGCGGTGGCCCGCGCCGTCACCGTCGCCCGCGAGTACGCGGCCGGTGACACCCGGCTGGTCTCCTACGTGGTGCCGGCCGGCGAGGGCGGCGCCGACCCGGCCGAACTGCGCGCGCACGCCGCCGCCACGCTGCCCGGCTACATGGTCCCGGCCGTGGTGGTGCCGATCCCCGGGATCCCGCTGACCCCCAACGGCAAGACCGACCGGGCCGCGCTCCCGGACCCGGGCACCGCAGCGACCGGCAGCGGGCACGGGCCGCGCAGCGCCCGCGAGGAGCAGCTCTGCGACCTGTTCTGCGAGGTGCTCGGCGTCGCCTCGATCGGCGTCGACGACAGCTTCTTCGACCTCGGCGGCCACTCCCTGCTCGCCACCCGGCTGATCGGGCGCATCCGCTCGGTGCTGGACGTCGAGGTGCCGATCCGCACCCTGTTCGAGTCGCCCACCGTCGCCGGGCTGGCCGGCCGGCTGGGCAGCGAGCCCGCCCGCCGGGCCGGGCTGGTGCCGGTCGACCGCGACCGGCCGCTGCCGCTCTCCTACGGCCAGCAGCGGCTCTGGTTCCTGTACGACTACGAGTCCCAGGGCACCGAGTACAACTCGCCGCTCGGCCTGCGGCTGACCGGGCCGCTCGACCGGGACGCCCTCGGGCGCGCCGTCGACGCGCTGGTGGCCCGGCACGAGGCGCTGCGCACCACCTTCGCCACCGAGGGCGGCCAGGGCGTGCAGGTCGTCCACGCCCCCGCCCACCGGCCGGTGCGCTTCACCGACCTCGCGGCCGAGGGGCGCGTCGACGACCTCGACCAACTGCTGCGCACCGAGCTGAGCCGCTCCTTCGACCTGCGCGGCGGCCCGCTGCTGCGCCCCTGGCTGATCCGGCTGGCCGACGCCGAGTACCTGCTCGTCCTCGACATGCACCACGTCGTCACCGACGGCTGGTCCAAGGAGGTGATGGCCCGCGAGCTCGTCGCCCTGCTCGGCCAGGAGGCCACCGGCCGACCCGCCGCGTTGAGCGAACTTCCCCTTCAGTACGCCGACTTCGCCGTGCACCAGCACGGCGAGCGGGGCGCGCGGGAGGCCGCCGACCTCGCCTACTGGAAGCGCCGGCTGGACGGCGTGGTGCCGCTGGAGCTGCCGACCGACCGGCCCCGGCCCGCCACCCGCGCCACCCGGGGCGCCGGCCACTCCTTCGAGCTGAGCCCCGAGCTGGTGGCCGCCCTCACCCGGCTCTGCCGCCGGGAGGGCGTCACCCTGTTCACCGTCCTCACGGCGGGCGTCCAGCTGCTGCTGTCCCGGTACGCGCGCCAGCGCGACGTCGCCGTGGGCACCATCGTCTCCGGCCGCGAGCACAGCGAACTGGAGGACGTGCTCGGCTTCTTCGTCAACACGCTGGTGCTGCGCGCCCGGACCACCCCCGACACGACCGTCGGGGCCTTCCTGGCCGACGTCCGGCAGGGCGTGCTGGAGGCCTTCACCCACCAGCACCTGCCGTACGACCGGCTGATCGACGAGCTCAAGCCGGACCGCGACCCCAGCCGCACCCCGCTGATCCAGGCCGCGCTGATGCTCAAGCGGGCCCAGGACGCGCTGCCCGGCCCGGACGGCCTGCGGGTCGAGGAGAGCGCCCTGCCGCGGATGCACGCGCTGTTCGACATCGGCTTCGAGTTCGAGGAGCGCGACGGGCGGCTCGGCGGCCTGGTCGAGTACAGCACGGCGCTCTTCGACCCGGAGACCGTCGCCCGGATCGCCCGCCACCTCACCGTGCTGCTGGAGGGCATGGCGGCGGCCGACCCGGACCGGCTCGTCGACGAGCTGCCGCTGATGGACGAGCAGGAACGCCGGCTGGTCACCACCGGCTGGAACGCCACCGCGACCGGCGCCCGGTTCCACACGGCGACCATCCACGGGCTGGTCGCCGACCAGGCCCGGCGCACCCCGGACGCCGCGGCCGTCACCACCGAGGACCGCAGCCTGACCTTCGCCGAACTCGACGCGCTGACGGACGCGCTGGCCCACCGGCTGGCCGACCGCGGCGTCGGCCCGGGTACCGTCGTCGGCGTCCGCACCCGGCGCGCCGCCGAGATGACGATCGCCCAGCTCGCCGTGCTCAAGGCCGGCGGCGCCTACCTGCCGCTCGACCCCGAACTGCCCGACGACCGGACGGTCTACGTGCTCCAGGACGCCGGGGTGCCGGTGCTCCTCACCCAGCGCGACCTGCCCGGGCCCGAGGCGCCGGACGGCGTCGAGGTGCTGTACGTCGAGGACACCGGGCCCGGCACGCACGACGGGCCGCCCGAGGTCGCCGTCGGCCCGTCCGACCTCGCGTACGTGATCTACACCTCGGGCTCCACCGGCAAGGCCAAGGGCGTGCTGATCGAGCACCGCGGCGTGGTCAACCTGTGCGACTGGTACCGGGACTTCTTCGACGCCGGGCCCGGCGACCGGGCCACCCAGATGGTGCCGCCCGGCTTCGACCCGACGGTGCTGGAGCAGTGGGGCGCCCTCGCCTGCGGCGTGGAGGTCCGCTTCGCCTCCGACCGCGTCCTGGAGGACCCGCACCTGCTCGCCGGCTGGATCGTCGAGCAGGGGATCACCCTCATCCTCATCCCGGCGCCGCGCCTGGAGGCCCTGCTCGACCAGCCCGCACTGCACCAGGGCCGGGTGCGCCACATCCTCACCGGCGCCGACGTGGTGCGCCGCCGGCTGCCGCGCGGCTCGACGATGGCGCTGTCCAACCTGTACGGCCCGACCGAGACCACCGTGCTCACCACCGGCACGGTGCTGGAGGCGGAGGAGGACGCCCCGGTCGGGCGGCTGCCCTCGATCGGCCGGCCCATCGCCAACACCACCGGCTACGTGCTCGACGAGCACCGCGAGCCCGTCCCGGTGGGCGTGCCCGGCGAACTGTACGTCGGCGGCGCCGGGGTGGCCCGCGGCTACCTGGGCCGCCCGGAGCTCACCGAGGAGCGGTTCGTCCCGGACCACCTCGCCGCCACCGCCGGCGCGAGGCTCTACCGCACCGGCGACCTGGTCCGCTGGCTGCCCGACGGCACGCTCGAATTCCTCGGGCGGATCGACAACCAGGTCAAGGTGCGCGGCTACCGGATCGAGCTGGGCGAGATCGAGACCGCGCTGCTCGACGACGAGGGCGTCGAGCAGACCGCGGTGGTCGCCCGGACCCAGCCGTCCGGGCAGACCGTGCTGACCGGCTACGTGGTGCCCGCGGACGGCACCGCCGACCCGGAGAAGATCCGGGCCCGGCTCGCCGAGCGGCTGCCCGGCTACATGGTCCCGCCGGTCGTCATCGTCCTGGACGCGTTCCCGATGACCACGAGCGGCAAGATCGACCGGCGGGCCCTGCCGGAGCCGGAGGAGCAGCGGCCGGCCGCCGAGCCCACCGCGCCCCGGGACGAGACCGAGGCGGCGCTGGCCGGGATCTGGGCCGAGGTGCTGGGCGTGCCCGTCGTGGGAGCCGAGGACAACGTCTTCGACCACGGCGCCAACTCGGTGCTCACCCTCCAGGTCACCGCCCGGATCCGGGAGGTGTTCGGCGTCGGGGTCTCGGCCCGGCACGTGTTCGCCGCCCGCACCGTGGCGGCCCTCGCGGACCAGGTCCGCAAGCAAGTACTCGAAGACGTGCGCCGGACACCGGCGGACCGGACGACGACGCGCGGTGGCGCGCGGGGGAGCAACCGATGACAGACCAGCGACACAGCGAGGGCCAAGACGCCGACGAGATCCTGCGGCAGCGACTGGCGGCCGCCGGCGGCGGCGACCGCGACGCGATCCGGCCCGGCGGCGACGGCCCGGCCCCGCTCTCCTTCGGCCAGGAACGGCTCTGGTTCCTCCAGGAGTTCGAGACCGACGCGGTCGAGTACACCACCTCCTTCGGCCTCCGGCTGCGCGGCGGCCTCGACCTGGCCGCGCTGCGCACCGCGCTGACCGGCCTGGTCGAGCGGCACGAGCCGCTGCGCACCGTCTTCACCACCGAGGACGGCGTGGCCCGCCAGGAGGTCCGGCCCGCCTACGCCCCGGACACCGAGCCGGTGGACCTGAGCGCGCTGGGCGCCGAGGAGCGGGAGGCCGAGTTCGCCGCGCTGCTGCGCCGCGAACTCGCCACCCCCTTCGACCTCGCCAGCGGCCCGCTGCTGCGCTCCACGGTCGTGCGGCACGGCCCGGACGACCACGCGCTCTTCCTCAACCTGCACCACATCGCCGCCGACGGCTGGTCCAAGGGCCTGCTGACCGGCGAGCTCGGCGAGCTCTACCGGGCCGCCGTCGAGGGCCGCCCGCACACCCTCGCCCCGCTGCCGGTCAGCTACCGCGACTACTCCCGCTGGCAGCGCGAGCGCTGCACCGAAGACCGCCTGTCCGGGCAACTGGACTACTGGCGCGACGAGTTGGCGGACATCCAGCCGCTGGAGCTGCCCACCGACCGGCCCCGCCCGGCGGTGCGCACCACCGTCGGCGCCCTGCACGCCTTCCAGGTCGACGCCGAGGTCGCCGCCGGGCTCGACACGCTCGGTGCCGAACGCGGCACCACGCTCTTCGCCGTGCTCGCCGCCGCCACCCAGGTGCTGCTGGCCCGGCACACCGGCCAGCGCACCGTGGGCCTGGGCACCGTGTCGGTCGGCCGCGACCGCACCGAACTGGAGCCGCTGGTCGGCTTCTTCGTCAACACCCTGGTCCTGCACGGTCGGATCGACCTGGACGAGGCCTTCGGCGACCTGCTGGAGCGCACCACCGACCAGCTCTGGGACGCCCTCAGCAACCAGGACGTCCCCTTCCACCGCCTGGTGGACGAGATCCAGCCCGAGCGCGACCCGAGCCGCACCCCGCTGGTGCAGGCCGCCCTCGTGCTCCAGAACGACCCCGGCGCCCTGCCCGACTTCGGCGGCCCGGCCGTCGAGGAGTTCCGCGCGCCCTCGGTGTCCTCCATCTTCGACCTGACGCTGGAGTTCACTCCGGCCGCCGACGGCACGCTGGGCGGGACGGTGGAGTACAACACCGACCTGTTCGACGCCTCGACCATCGACGCGCTCTGCACCCGGCTGCTGCTCCTGCTGGCGGGCGTCGCCGCCGACGCCGACCGCCCGGTCGGCGACCTGCCGCTGCTCACCGCCGCCGAACTCGACACCGTCACCCGCGACTGGGCCGAGAACCGGGTGCCCTACCCGGCCGACCGGACCGTCCACTCGCTGGTCGCCGAGCAGGCCGCGGCCACCCCCGACGCCATCGCCGTCACCGCCGCCGAAGGTGAGCTGACCTACCGTCAACTTGACAAGCGGGCCGACCGGTTGGCCCGGCTGCTGCTCGACCACGGCGCCCGCCCCGGCCAGCACGTCGCGGTCTGCCTGCCCCGCGGCACCGGCCTGGTCGTCGCCCTGCTGGCCGTGCTCAAGGCCGGCTGCGCCTACGTGCCGCTGGACCCGGACTACCCGGCCGACCGGCTGGAGTTCATGCTCGCGGACACCGGGGCCGCTCTCTGCGTCACCGACCGGGAGCTGCTCGAACGGCTGCCCGACCTGGCCGTCCCGGCCCTGCTGCCCGCCGAGCGCACCGCCGAGCTGGCCGCCCTCCCGGCCGGTCCGCCGGCCACCGACGCGGGGCCGCGGAGCGCCGCCTACGTCATCTACACCTCCGGCTCCACCGGCCGACCCAAGGGCGTCGTGGTCGAGCACCGCTCCATCGTCCGGCTGGTCCGCGGCGCCGACTACGCCCCGCTGGCGGCCGACGACGTGGTGGCTCAGGTCGCCGACGCCACCTTCGACGCGGCGACCTTCGAGTTCTGGGGCCCGCTGGTGGCCGGGGCGCGGATCGCCGTCATCACCAAGGACGTCCTGCTCGACCCGCCGGCCTTCGCGGCCGCACTGCGCTCGACCGGCGCCACCGCGATGTTCCTCACCGCCGGCGTCTTCAACCAGGTCGTCGGCCTGGAGCCCACCGCCTTCGGCGGCATGCGCCACCTGCTGGTCGGCGGCGAGGCGCTCAACCCGCGCCGGATCGCCGAACTGCTGGCCGGCGGCGCCCCGCCGCAGCGGCTGGTCAACGGCTACGGCCCGACCGAGACCACCACCTTCGCCGTCTCCCACCTGATCCGCGAGACCGACGGCGTGCGCGCCATCCCGATCGGACGCCCGATCTCCAACACGGCGGTGTACGTCCTCGACGAGCGCCGCCGCCCCGTCCCGCCCGGCACGCCCGGCGAGCTCTGGATCGCCGGCCCCGGCGTCGCCCGCGGCTACCTGGGCCGCCCGGAACTGACCGAGGAGCGCTTCCAACCCTCGCCGTTCGCGGCGGAGCCCGGCGAGCGGATGTACCGCACCGGGGACGTGGTGCGCTGGGCCGACGGCCTGGTCGAGTACCTCGGCCGCGCCGACACCCAGGTCAAGGTCCGCGGCTACCGGATCGAGCCCGGCGAGGTCGAAGCCGTCCTGGAGGCCCACCCCGCGGTGGCCGAGGCCCTGGTGGTCGCCCTCGCGGACGGCGACCACAAGCGGCTGGTCGGCTACCTGCGCGCCGAGCCCGGCGCCGTCATCGCGCCGCAGGACCTGCGGGCCTTCGCCGAGCAGCGGCTGCCCTCCTACAGCGTTCCGACCGCCTTCGCCACCCTCGACACCTTCCCGCTCACGTCCAACGGCAAGGTCGACGTCCGGGCCCTGCCGGCGCCGGACGCCCCCCTGGAGCGGGAGGACTACCGGGCCCCCGAGGACCCGGCCGAGCAGGCGCTCGCCGAGGTCTGGTCGGAGGTGCTCGGCATCGGCAAGGTCGGCGTCGACGACAACTTCTTCGAACTCGGCGGCGACTCCATCCTGAGCATCCAGGTGGTCGCCCGGGCCCGCCGGGCCGGACTCGTCATCACCTCGAAGGACATCTTCTCCCGGCAGTCGCTCGCCGACCTCGCCCGCGCCGCCCGCCCGGTGGAGGAGGCCCCGGTCGTCCAGGCCGACGCCGACGACCACGAGCCGGCCCCGCTCGGCCCCGTCCAGGAGTGGTTCTTCGCCCACCACACCCGCGGCGCCCACCACTTCAACCAGTCCGTGCTGATCACCCTGGACGGCGCGGTCGACGAGCCCGCGCTGGCCCGCGCTCTGGCCGGCCTCGTCCGCCGGCACGAGGCCCTGCGCACCCGCTTCGCCACCGGCCCCGACGGCCGGCGGGTCCAGACCGTCAGCGCGCCGGACGCCGACGCCGTGCCGGCCGAGGCCCGGATCGAGCGGATCACCCTCGACCAGGCCGCCCCCGGGGAGCGCGCCGCCGCCATGCGCACCCTCGCCGAGGCCGCGCAGGCCTCGCTGGACCCGGCCGAAGGGCCGCTGGTGCGCACCCTGCTGTTCGACCACGGCGTCGGCGAGCCCGCGCGGCTGCTGCTCACCGTGCACCACCTGGCCGTGGACGGCGTCTCCTGGCGGATCCTCCTGGAGGACCTGGAGAGCGCCTACCGGCAGGCCGTCCGCGGCGAGGACGTCGACCTCGGCCCGGCCGGCACCTCGTACCGCGGCTGGGCGCGCCGCCTCGCCGCCTTCACCCAGGACGGCGGCCTGGACGACGAGCTGGCGCACTGGGCCCGCCCGGTGCCGGCCGGCTCCGCCGACCTGCCCACCGACCGGGAGGGCCGCAACAGCGTCGGCGACACCCTCGCCGTCAGCGCCGGCCTCGACGCCGAGCGCACCCGGCAACTGCTCCAGGACGTGCCCGCCGTCTACCGCACCCAGGTCAACGACGTCCTGCTGACCGCGCTCGGCCGCGCGCTCGCCCGCTTCACCGGCCGGGCCCGCACCCTGATCACCCTGGAGGGCCACGGCCGCGAGGAGATCCTGGACGGTACCGACGTCTCCCGGACGGTCGGCTGGTTCACCTCGATCTTCCCGGTGCTGCTGGAGTCCCCGGCCGACCGCCCGCTCGGCCGGCTCATCCGCGACACCAAGGAACTGCTGCGCGCCGTGCCCGGCCGCGGCGCCGGCTACGGTCCGCTGCGCTACCTGCGCGGCGACCAGCCGCAGGCCGCCGCCCTGGCCGCGGCGCCGCAGCCCCAGGTCAGCTTCAACTACCTCGGCCAGTGGAGCGACGCCGCGGCCGGGAGCGAGCTGTTCCGCGCCGTCGAACCCGACTACGGCCTGGACCACCACCCGGACGAGGAGCGGCCGCACCTGCTGGACATCGTCGGCGAGGTCCGGCACGGCGTGCTGACCTTCGACTTCCACTACGCGCCGCAGCGCCACGACCAGGCCACCGTGCAGCGGCTCGCCGACGACTTCGCGGCGGCCCTGACCGAACTCGTCGAGCACTGCCTGACCCCCGGCGCCGGCGGCGCCACCCCCGGCGACTTCCCGCTGCTCACCCTCGACCAGGCGACCGTCGACCGGCTGGTGCCGGCCGGCTCCACCGTCGAGGACATCCACCCCCTGACCCCGATGCAGAGCGGGATGCTCTTCCACACCCTCAACCAGGACGGCGTCGGTGCCTACTCCGACCACGTCGCCTTCCGGCTGGAGGGCGTCCGCGACGTCGACGCGCTGGCCGCCGCCTGGCAGCACGTGGTCGACCGCACCCCCGCGCTGCGCACCCGGCTGGTCTGGGACGGCGTCCCCGAGCCCGTCCAGGTGGTCGAGCGCTCCGCCCGGCTGACGGTGCGCCGCCTCGACTGGACCGGCCTGCCCGCCGCCGAACTGGACCGCCGGCTCAAGGCGCTGATCGACGAGGAGCGCGCCACCGGGATCGAGCTGTCCCGGGCGCCGCTGATGCGCCTCGCCCTCGCCCGCGAGGACGAGCGGACCGTCCGCGTCGTGTGGACCTTCCACCACGCCGTCCTGGACGGCTGGAGCACCTCGCACCTGTTCGCCGACCTCTTCGCCGCCTACCAGGCGCTCACCGACGGCAGGGGCAAGGCCCCGGCGCTGCCCGAGCGCCGGCCGTTCCGCGACTACGTCGCCTGGCTGGCCCGGCAGGACAAGGACGCGGCCGCCGCCCACTGGAGCGCCCTGCTGGGCGACCTGGACGCGCCGACCCAGCTGCCCTTCGGCCGCTCGGTGCCCCAGGGCCACGAGTCCCAGTCCGCCGGGCAGGTCCGGGTGGGCCTGTCCGGCGCCGAGACCGACGCGCTGGTCGCGATGGTCCGCCGCCACCGGCTCACCCTCAACACCGCCGTCCAGGGCGCCTGGGCGATCCTGCTGGCCCGCCACTCCGGGCAGCGCGACGTCTGCTTCGGCACCACCGTGGCCGGCCGCCCGACCGAGCTGCCCGGCGCCGACACCATGGTCGGCAACCTGCTCAACACCCTGCCGCTGCGCACCGAGGTCGACCAGGACGCCCCGCTGGTGGAGTGGCTGGCGGCCCTCCAGGCCGAGCAGGCCGAATCCCGGCGCTTCGAGTACTCCTCGATCGCCGAGATCCAGCGCAGCAGCAAGGTCCCGCGCGGCAGCGCGCTGTTCCAGACCCTGGTGGTGTTCGAGAACTACCCGGGCAACGGGGCCGCCGCCGAACGCCACGGACTGCGGCTCAGCGACGTCCGCGCCGTCGACACCACCAGCTTCACGCTGGACCTCACCGCCTACGACGACGACGGCTCGCTGACCCTGCTGCTCTCCTACGACCCGGCGCTCTACGACCGCGCCCAGGCCGAGGTGCTGGCCGACCAGCTCGCCGTCCTGCTCGGCAGCATGCCCACCGCCCCCGGCCAGCGGGTCGGCGACGTCCCGATGCTGTCGCTGCGCGCCCGCGACCGCGTCCTGTACGAGTGGAACGACACCGGCACCCCGGGCGCCGACGCCTGCCTGCACGAGCTGATCGCCGAGCAGGCGCAGCAGACCCCGGACGCCGAGGCGGTGGTCTTCGAGGAGACCGTGCTGACCTACGCGGAACTGGAAGCCCGGGCCAACCGGCTGGCCCAGCACCTCGTCGGCCAGGGCATCGGCCCGGAGACCGTCGTCGCCATCTGCCTGGACCGCGGCCCGGACACCGTCGTCGCCGCCCTCGGCGTCCTCAAGGCCGGCGCCGCCTACCTGCCGCTGGACCCCACCCACCCCGCCGAGCGGCTGCGCCTGGTGCTGGACGACAGCGCCGCCGCGATGCTCGTCACCCAGCGGGACCTCGCCGAGCGGCTCCCGCTGTGCGACGCGACCGTGCTCTGCCTGGACGCCGACCGCGAGGAGATCGACAGCTGGCCCGCCGAGGCGCCCAGCACCGAGGTGACCCCGGACAACCTCGCCTACGTCATCTACACCTCCGGCTCCACCGGCAAGCCCAAGGGCGTCACGGTCGAGCACCGCAGCGTCGCCCGGGCCGCCGCCGCCTGGCGCGAGGCCTACCGGCTCGACCGTGGCCCCGTCCGCCAGCTCAACCTCGCCAGCATGGCCTTCGACGTCTTCGTCTCCGACCTGACGCACGCGCTGACCACCGGCGGCGCCCTGGTGCTCTGCCCGAAGGACGCCACCACCGACCCGGTGCGCCTGCTCGACCTGATGGAGCGCCAGCGCGTCACCCACGTCGAGACGGTGCCCTCGCTGGCCAACGCGCTGGCCGACGAGGCCGCCCGCAGCGGCCGGGCCTTCCCGCCGCTGCGCTACCTGGCCGTCGGCTCGGACAACTGGCGCACCGACGACTGCCGGCGGCTGCTGAAGAGCGTCGCCCCCGGCACCGTCGTGCTCAACTCCTACGGCGTCACCGAGGCCACCGTCGAGTCCTCGTACTTCACCGTCACCCCGCAGAGCCTGCCGGACGTCGCGTCCGTGCCGATCGGCCGGCCCATCCCGGGCACCCGGATGTACGTCCTGGACGCGGACCTGGAGCCGCTGCCGGTCGGCGTCGTCGGCGAGCTCTTCCTCGGCGGCACCGGCGTCACCCGGGGCTACCTGGGCCGCCCCGACCTCACCGAGGAGCGCTTCTCCGCCGACCCGTTCACGCCCCACCCCGACGGCCGGCTCTACCGCACCGGCGACCAGGCCCGCTTCCTGCCCACCGGCGACGTCGAGTTCCTCGGCCGCGGCGACGACCAGGTCAAGATCCGCGGGTTCCGGGTGGAACTCGCCGAGATCGAGGCCGTCCTGCGCCGCCACCCCGACGTCCTGGAGGCCGTCGCGGCGCTGCGCTCCGAGCCGGGCGCCGTCCTGACCGGGTACGTCGTGCCCCGGCCCGGCACCGCACCGGAGAGCGCCGAACTGCGCCGCTACCTGGAGGGCTCGCTGCCCCGCCACATGGTGCCGCAGGCCTTCGTCCGGCTCGACCGGCTGCCGCTGAACGCCAACGGCAAGGTGGACCGGCGGGCGCTGCCGGCCGCGGCCGCCGACGACCGCCCGGTCACCACCAGGACGGCCCCCCGCAACCCCGCCGAGCAGGCGCTCGCCGGGCTCTGGGCGGAGGTCTTCCGGGTGCCCGAGGTCGGCGTCGACGACAACTTCTTCGACCTGGGCGGTGACTCGATCCTGAGCATCCAGGTCGTCTCCCGGGCGCGGCAGTTGGGACTGCGCCTCAGCTCGCAGGACATCTTCAGCCACCAGACCATCGCCGGGATCGCCGCGGCGATCTCGACCCACGAACCCGAGGAGCCGGCCGGCGTGAACACCGAACCCGTCACCGGAAGGGCGCCGCTGACCCCGATCCAGCGCGCCTTCTTCCACCACCACACCGAGGCCCCCCAGCACAGCACCATGTCCGTGCTGGCCGAGCTGCGCGAACTCCCCGACGAGGCGCACCTGCGCACCGCGCTCGACGCCCTCCTCACCCACCACGACGCCCTGCGCACCCGCTTCCGCACCGTCTACGGCCGCTGGCAGCAGGAGATCGCCGCCCCCGGCGACGGCTGGCCGCTGGAGCGGCTGGACCTCACCCTGGAGGCCGACCCGGAGGGCGCGCTGCTGGCCGCCGCCACCGCCGCCCAGTCCGGCTTCGACCTGGCCGAGGGCCCGCTGGTGCGGGCCGTGCTGGCCGACCTCGGCGGCACCGCCGGCGCCCGGCTCTTCCTCACCGCCCACCACCTGGTGGTCGACGCGGTCTCCTGGCAGACCCTGCTCGGCGACCTGGAGACGGCCTACCGGCAGGCCGCCGAGGGCCGGCCGGTCGACCTCGGCTCGCGCGGCACCTCCTTCCTCGACTGGTCCCGCCGGCTCTCCGAGCACACCGCGGTCGGCGGCTTCGACGAGGAGCTGGACCACTGGTTCGCGGCCGGCCGCGCCGGCGGCGAGCCGCTGCCCGCCGACCTCACCGGCACCCCGACCGTCGCCACCGCCGCCGCCGTCCGGGTCGGCCTGGACGCGGAGAGCACCGACGCGCTGCTGCGCGAGGTCCCCGCGGTCTACCGCACCCAGGTCAACGACGTCCTGCTGACCGCGCTCGCCCGGGTGCTCGCCGACTGGACCGGCCGCTCCGCCGTCCTGGTGGACCTGGAGGGCCACGGCCGCGAGGAGATCTTCGACGACGTCGACCTGAGCCGCACCACCGGCTGGTTCACCACCTCCTTCCCGGTCGCCCTGGACACCGCCGACGGCGCCGACTGGGGCGCCCGGCTCCGCTCCGTCAAGGAGCAGCTGCGGGCCGTCCCCCAGCGCGGCATCGGCTACGGCGCGCTGCGCCACCTCAGCCCGGCCGGGGCGCCCGGCGAGCTGCTCGCCGAAGGCCCCCGCGCCCAGGTCGGCTTCAACTACCTCGGCCGGGTCGTCGACGGCCACGACGGCGGCCTGCTGCACGACGTGCGGCTCGGCTACGGCACCGAGCAGGCGCCCGGGGAACTGCTGGAGTACCCGCTCGACATCGTGGCGTACGTGCGCGACGGCAAGCTCGGCTTCGAGCTGTTCCACTCCACCGCGACCCACACCACCGAGACCGTCCAGCGGGTCGGCGACCAGCTCGTCGAGGCCCTGCGCGGGATCGTCGCGCACTGCCGCGAGGCCGGCGCCGCCGCCTCCGGGGCCACCCCCTCGGACTTCCCGCTCGCCCGGGTCGACCAGCCGCTGCTGGACGAGCTGACCGCCCTGGGCCGGATCGCCGACCTCTACCCGGCCACGCCGATGCAGCACGGCCTGCTGTTCCACAGCCTCACCGAGGAGGGCGAGGGCGTCTACCTCGGCCAGCTGTCCTTCCTGCTGGAGGGCGGCGTGGACGCGGACGCCTTCGCCGAGGCCTGGCAGCGCCTCGCCGACCGGACCCCGATGCTGCGCACCGCCTTCGCCCGGGTCGACACCGACCAGCCGCTCCAGGTGGTCCGCGAGCACGTCACCGTGCCCGTCGAGCGGCTGGACTGGAGTGCCCTGCCGGCGGCCGAGCGCGAGCAGCGGTTCGCCGCGTACCTCGCCGAGGACCGCACCCGCGGCATCGACCTGGCCGTGGCGCCGCTGATGCGCCTGGCCCTGATCGACGAGCCGGACGGCGCCCTGCGGGTCGTCTGGACCTCGCACCACCTGCTCCTGGACGGCTGGAGCAGCGCCGAACTGGTCTCCGAGGTGGTCGACGACTACCTCCGGCTCACCGGCCACGACCGGCCCGGCCCGGCCGCCCGCCGCCCGTTCCGCGACTACGTCGCCTGGCTCGGCGAGCAGGACCTGGCCGACGCCGAGCGCTACTGGCGCGAACTGCTCGACGGCTTCACCGCCCCGACCGCGCTGCCGGCCGACCGGGCCGGCGAGGAGGCGGCCCGCCAGGGCAGCGAGGCGACCAGCGTCTTCCAGCTGGAGCCCGAGGTCACCGAGCGGCTCGCCGAGGTCGCCCGGCGCCACCGGCTCACCACCAACACGCTCGCCCAGGGCGCCTGGGCGCTGACGCTCTCGCGCTACGCGGGGGAGCGGGAGGTCTGCTTCGGCTCGGCCGTCTCCGGCCGCCCCGCCGACCTGCCCGACGTCGAGTCGATGATCGGCCTGTTCATCAACAACCTGCCGGTGCGGGTCGAGGTTCGCCCCGAGCAGCCCGTCCTCGACTGGCTGGGCGACCTCCAGCGCGACCAGGTCCAGGCCCGCAGCTACGAGTACGTCTCGCTGGCCCAGATCCGCGGCTGGACCGGGCTGCCCGCCGGGGTCGACCTGTTCGACAGCTACGTGGTCGTCGAGAACTACCCCTTCGACGGCGAACTGGGCTCCGACCAGGGCATCCGGATCCGCGACGTGCGCTCCCAGGAGCCCACCAGCTACGCCATGGTGCTCGCGGTCTTCGCCGGCGAGCAGCTCTCCTTCCGGCTCGCCTACGACCCCGGGCTCTTCGATGTCGACACCGCCGACCGGGTCACCGGCGACCTGCGCGCCCTGCTGGAGGAGATCGCGGCCGAGCCCGAGCGCACCCTCGCCGAGCTGCGCGCGCTGGCCCCCGCCCACCGGGAGCGGCTGCTCACCGGCCACAACGAGACCGCCACCGCGCTCACCACCGACGCCCTGGTGCCCGAGCGGTTCGCCCGCCAGGCCGCCGCCACCCCGCAGGCCGTCGCCCTGGTCCACGGCGGCGAGCGGATCACCTTCGCCGAGCTGGACGAGCGGGCCAACCGGCTCGCCCACCACCTCGCCGACCAGGGTGTCGGCCCCGAGGTGCCGGTCGCGGTCTGCCTGCGGCGCGGCCCCGGCCTGATCACCGCGCTGCTCGCGGTGCTCAAGGCGGGCGGCGTCTACACCCCGCTGGACCCGGCCGCCCCGGCCGAGCGCCTGCGGCTGCTGGTCGAGGACGTCAAGCCCCGGGTGGTGATCGCCGACGAGGCCGCGAGCACCACACTGGCGCTGCCCGCCGACGTCGCCCTGGTCGTCCCGGAGCGCGAGCGGGACGCGATCGCGGCCCGGCCCGCCACCGCCCCCGACCCGGACCTCGCCCCGGAGCACGCCGCCTACGTCATCCACACCTCCGGCTCCACCGGCAAGCCCAAGGGCGTGCTGGTCGAGCACGGCAGCCTGGCGAACCTGCTCGACAGCCACCTGCGGACGGTCTTCGAGCCGCTGCGCGAGGCCTGCGGCGACCGCCAGGTCCGGGTCGCCCACCTGGCGCCCGCGTCCTTCGACGCCTCCTGGAACCCGGTGCTGTGGATGGTCGCCGGCCACGAACTGCACCTGGTCGACGACGAGGTGCGGCGCGACGCGCACGCCCTGGTCGCCTACCGCGCCGAGCAGCGGATCGACTTCCTGCAGACCACCCCGTCCTGGTTCCGCCAGCTCGACGACGCCGGACTGCTCGCCCCCGGCAGCCACCCGCTGCGCGGCGCGGCGCTCGGCGGCGAGGCGATCGGCCAGGCCCAGTGGGACCGGCTGCGCGCCCAGTCCGACCTGATCGCCTACAACTTCTACGGGCCCACCGAGGCCACCGTGGACGCGCTGGTCTGCCGGGTCGCCGACAGCCCCCGGCCCGTCCTCGGCCTGCCCGTCCAGAACGTCCGGGCCTACGTCCTGGACCCGGAGCGCAACCTCGCCCCGGTCGGCGCGCCCGGCGAGCTGTACCTGGCCGGCGACGGCCTCGCCCGCGGCTACCTGGGCCGCCCCGACCTGACCGAACAGGCCTTCCTGGCCGCGCCGTTCGACCCCAAGGAGCGGCTGTACCGCACCGGCGACCGGGTCCGCCGGCTGTCCGACGGCCGGCTGGAGTTCCTCGGCCGGCTCGACGACCAGGTCAAGCTGCGCGGCTACCGGATCGAGCCGGGCGAGATCACCGCGGCCCTGGACGCCCACCCGGGCGTCGCCGAGTCCGTCGTCCTGGTCCGCGGCGAGGCCGAGCACGCCCGCCTGGTCGCCTACCTGCGGCCGGCCGCGGGCGGCGTCCCCGGCGCCGCCGAGCTCGCCGGCTACCTCGCCGAGCGGCTCCCGGCCCACCTGGTGCCGGCCGCCTTCGTCGAGGTGGAGTCCTTCCCGCTCACCCGGCACGGCAAGATCGACCGGGCCGCGCTGCCCGACCCCGCCGAGACGGTCGTCGAGGCCGCCGAGGAGTGGGTGGAGCCGCGCGACGAGACCGAGAAGCTGATCGCCGGGATCTGGTCCGAGACCCTGCACGTGGAGCGGGTCGGCGCGCACGACAGCTTCTTCGCCCTCGGCGGGCAGTCCCTGACCAGCGTGCAGGCGATCACCAGGATCAAGCAGACCTTCGGCATCCGGATCGCCTTCCGCAGCCTCCTGGAGAACCCCACCGTGGCGGGGGTGGCGCGACTCGTCGAGGACGCGCTGCTGGAGGAACTGGAGCGAGAGGCCGCGCGCCAGTCGGCGCCGGCGGCGGAGTAGGGGCAACCGACATGAGTGAGACCCAGACGTCCACGTCCCGCGAGGACCGCATCGCGGCCCTGCCCGAGCACCTGCGGGCCCTGCTGCGGGACCGCCTGGCGGGCGCCGAGGCGCCCGCCCCCGAGGCCGCCGCGAGCACCGCGCTGCGCCCCGCCGACCGTTCCCGCCCGCTGCCGATGTCCTTCGCCCAGCAGCGGATGTGGTTCCTGTACGAGTTCGACCCGGAGTCGGTCGGCTACAACTCCTCCTTCGCGCTGCGGCTGCGCGGCGACCTCGACCGCGCGGCGCTGCACGGCGCGCTGGCCGCCGTCGTCGACCGGCACGAGGCGCTGCGCACCACCTACGACCAGGTGGACGGCGTCCCGGTGCAGGTCCCGCACCCGAGCGTGGACATCCCGCTGCCGGTCGTGGAGGCCGGCGGCGGGACGCCCGAGGAGCGGGAGGAGGAACTGCTGCGGCTGGTCCGCGAGGAGGCCGGCCGGCCCTTCGACCTGCGCACCGGCCCGGTGCTGCGGACCCTCCTCGTCCGGCTCTCCGACCGCGAGCACGTGCTCGTCCTGAGCATCCACCACATCGCGCACGACGGCTGGTCGCTGTCGATCGTCACCCGCGAGCTGGGCCAGTACTACGCGGCCGCGCTCCAGGGGCGCGAACCCGACCTGCCCGCGCCGGGGCCGCAGTACGCGGACTACTCGGTGTGGCAGCGCGAGCGGGCCTCCGGCGGGCGGCTCGACGAGCAGCTCGACTACTGGCGCGAGCAGCTCGACGGCGTCCCTGTGCTGGAGCTGCCGACCGACCGGCAGCGCCCCGCCGTGCCCACCGGGGCGGGCGCCTTCCACGAGTTCAGCGTCCCGGCGGAGACCGTCGCCGGGCTGCGCGAGCTCACCGAGTCCGCCGCGGCGACGCTGTTCATGACGCTCACCGCGGCCACCCAGCTGCTGCTGGCCCGGCTCTCCCGGCAGGAGGACGTCGCGATCGGCACCCCGGTGGCCGGCCGCGACGAGCCCGAACTCGCCGACCTGGTCGGCCTGTTCCTCAACACCCTGGTGCTGCGCGCCCGGACCGAGCCGGGCCTGGGCTTCCGGGACTTCCTGGGCCAGGTCCGCGACACCGTGCTGGCCGGCTTCGACCACGCGGAGGTCCCGTTCGAGCGGGTGGTGGACGCCGTCCAGCCCGAGCGAGACCCCAGCCGGATGCCGCTCGCCCAGGTGCTCATCGTCCTGCAGAACGCCCCCGAGGCGGTCCTCGACCTGCCCGGGCTGACCATGGAGCAGCTGGCCCTGCCGCAGGCGAGCACCGGCTTCGACCTCGTGGTGGCCTTCGAGGAGCGCCCCGACGGCAGCCTCTGGTCCGCCCTGGAGTACAGCACCGACCTGTACGACGAGGCCACGGTGCGCCGCTTCGCCGGCCACCTGACCACCCTGCTCGGCTCGATCGCCGCCGACCCCGACCAGGAGCTGGGCCGGCTCGACCTGCTCGACCCGAAGCAGCACAACCGGCTCACCGTGGACTGGGCCCGCAACCCGGTGGCCTTCCCCGAACAGGACCCGGTGCACCTGCTGGTGGCCAAGCGGGCCGCCGAACGCCCCGACGGCCTCGCGGTGGTGCGCGGCGACGAGCGGCTCAGCTACGCCGAACTCGACCGCCGGGCCGGGCTGTTGGCCGAGGTGCTGCGCTCCCGCGGCACCCGCCCCGGCGACGTCGTCGGCGTCTGCTGCGAGCGCGGTCCCGACCAGGTGGCCGCCACCCTCGCGGTGCTCAAGGCCGGCGCCGCCTTCCTGCCGCTGAACCCGCGCTTCCCGGCCGCCCGCCGGGAGCTGATGCTGGCCGAGACCGGCGCCGGGTTCGTCTTCACCGAACGCGCGCTGGCCGCCGACGCGGGCGAGTCCGCCGCCGAGCCGCTGATCCTGGAGGACCTGCGCCCGCAGCTCGACGCGCACACCGGACCGGTGCCCGAGGGCGACCGGGTGGGGCCGGACGCGCTCGCCTACATCGTCTACACCTCCGGCTCCACCGGGACGCCCAAGGGCGTGCTGCTGGGCCACGGCGGCCTGACCAACGTGGTCAACGCCTCCCGGCTGATCGTCGGCACCGGCCCCGAGAACACGGTGACCCAGCTCTCCTCGCCCAGCTTCGACGGCGCGGTCTGGGAGACCTTCCTCGCCCTCGTCTCCGGCGCGGCGCTCGCCCTCCCGGCGAACGAGTCCGAGGCGCTGGGCAGCGAGCAGCTGCGCGCCATGGCGGGAGGCCGGCCCACCGTCCTCGCGCTGCCGCCCGCGGCCCTCGCGGCGGTCGAGCCCGAGGCACTGCCCGCCGGCTCGGTGGTGCTCGCCGTCGGCGACCGCTGCCCGGTCGGCCTGGCCCGCAGGTGGTCGCGGGTCCACCGCTTCATCAACGGCTACGGCCCGACCGAGAACACCGTCGGCGCCACCATGTTCGAGGTCCAGGACGAGGAGGCCGGCAGCCGGCTGTCGATCGGCCGGCCGCTGCCCAACACCGAGGTCTACCTGCTGGACCCGCACGGCAACCCGGTGCCGCCCGCCGTCACCGGCGAGATCCACCTCGGCGGCCGCGGCGTCGCCCAGGGCTACCTGGGCCGCCCGGAGCTGACCGAGCAGCGGTTCGTCCCGCACCCCTTCGCGGACGACCCCGGGGCCCGGCTCTACCGCACCGGCGACCTCGGCGCCTGGCTGCCCGACGGGCGGATCGACTTCCGCGGCCGCGCCGACGACCAGGTCAAGATCCGCGGCTTCCGGGTCGAGCCCGGCGAGATCGAGTCGGCGATGCAGCGCCACCCCGCGGTCGACCAGGCCGCCGTGGTGGTCCGCGAGAGCGACCGCGGCAAGCAGCTCGTCGGCTACCTGGTCGCCGCGCCCGGCCGCGACCGGGGCGAGGCGGTCCGCGAGGTCCGCGAGGCCCTGACCGAGGAACTGCCCGCCTTCATGGTGCCCGCCGCGCTGATCCCGATGGACGCGATGCCGCTCACCACCAACGGCAAGGTCGACCGGGACGCCCTGCCGGACGCCCGGGAGGCCCTGACCAGGGTCTCCACCCCGCCGACCGGCCCGGTGGAGACCGCGCTGGCCGAGGTGTTCCGCTCGGTGCTGGGCATCGAGGACGTCGGCGCCGAGGACGACTTCTTCCTGCTCGGCGGCGACTCCATCCTCTCCACCCAGGTGGTCGCCCGGGCTCGCCAGGAGGGCCTGCACTTCACCGCCCGGGACCTCTTCCAGCACAAGACCGTCGCCGCGCTCGCCAAGGCCGCCGGGACGGGGGAGAGCGGGCCGGCCGAGGAGGACCCGTACCGCACCGGGCCCGTGCCGCTGACCGCCGTGCAGCAGTGGTTCTTCGAGCACCACACCGTCAACCCGGGCCACTTCAACCAGTCGCTGCTGTTCGAACTCGTCCCGGGCACCGACGCCGAGGCCCTGCGTGCCGCCCTGGCCGCGCTGGTCGGGCAGCACGACATGCTGCGCGCCCGCTACACCCGCGACGCCGGGGGCGCCTGGTCCCAGGAGGTGGCGGCCGAGGCCGACGGCTGCTGGGACTTCCAGCGGCTCGACCTCGCCGGGGCGCAGGACGCCGAGGAGCGCGCCACCGAGGCGTTCCGGCAGGCCCAGAGCGGCCTGCGGCTGGCCGACGGGCCGTTGCTGTGCGCCGTCCTGGCCGACCTGGGACCGGACCGCCCGGCCCGGCTGTTCCTCACCGCGCACCACCTGGTGGTCGACGGCGTCTCCTGGCGCATCCTGCTCGACGACCTGCGCTCCGCCTACGCCGACCTGGCGGCCGGCCGGCCCGTGCGGCCCGCCCCGCGCTCCACCTCCTTCGGCCAGTGGTCCCGCCGACTGCGCGAGCACGCCCTGACCGGCGGCTTCGACGACGAGCTGGCGCACTGGCGGTCGCTGCCCGAGCCCGCCGGGGAGCACCTGGACACCGGCCGGTTCGGTGACCGCCGCACCGCGCGGCACACCCTGACCGGGGACGAGACGGAGGCGCTGTTGCGCCGGGTGCCCGGCGTGCTGCGCGCGCAGGTCCACGAGGTGCTGCTGACCGCCCTCGCCCAGGCGCTCGCCGCCCAGGGCCACGCCGGCGACGGCGGCACCGTGATCGACCTGGAGGGGCACGGCCGCGAGGAGATCCTGGACGGCGTCGACCTGTCCCGCACCGTCGGCTGGTTCACCACGATCTACCCGGTGCTGCTCGACGTGCCCGCGGACCTGGCGCCGACCGCCGCCGTCCGGGTGGCCAAGCGCCGGCTGCGGGCCGTCCCGCGCCGCGGCATCGGCCACGGCGTCCTGCGGCTGGCGGCGGCCGCCGAGGCCCGGGAGGACCTGCTGGTCCCGGTGCCCAGGGCCCGGATCGGCTTCAACTACCTCGGCCAGTGGGACAACCAGCTGCCCGAGGGGGACCGGCTGATCCTGCGCCACCTGGACCACGGCGGCGGCGACCACGAGCCGGGCGAGACCCGCACCTACGAGCTGGACGTCGCCGCCGCGGTCGAGGGCGGCCGGATGGAGCTGTCCTGCGTGTACGCGGGCGGCCGGTTCGACGAGGCGGCGGCCACCGCCCTGCTCCAGCGCATGCACGAGGCCCTGCGCGAGATCGTCCGGGCCTGCGGATGACCGGCCGGGCCGGTACGGACACGGCCCCGCGGGGCCGACGGAAGGAAGTGACCGTTTGAACGACGACCAACCCTGGCTGGTGATCCCCCGGCCGCGCCCGGAGGCGACCCGTCGGCTGGTCTGCCTGCCGCACGCCGGCGGCAGCGCGGGCTTCTACCGGCCCTGGGCCAACCACCTCTCGGCGGCCGTCGAACTCCAGCTCGTCCAGTACCCGGGGCGGGAGGAGCGGATCGAGGACCCCTTCGTCCAGGACGCCGCGACCCTGGTGGCCCAGCTGACGCGGGCGCTGCTGGAGACCGACCGCCCCGGCGTCGAGACGGTCGTCTTCGGCCACAGCATGGGCGCGCTGCTCGCGTACGAGACCGTGCAGTCGCTGCACGCGCAGGGCCTGCCGGTGGCCCGGCTGGTGCTCTCCGGCTACCCGCCGCCGCAGGCGCCGGCCGGCTCCGGCGACGGACCGGCCGGGCGGGCGCCGGCCCTGCCCCGTGGCGACGACGAGCTCCTCGCCACGGTCGCGGGCCACGGCGGGACCCAGATGTCGATCTTCGACGACCCGGACATCCGGGAGATGGTGCTGCCGATCCTGCGCAACGACTACCTGCTGATCGACTCCTACCGGCCCACCGCGCTGCGCCCGGTGGACTGCGGGGTCGTGGTGCTCACCGGGGACTCCGACGTCACGGTGAGCGTCGAGCGGGCCCGCGGCTGGGAGGCGCTGGCCGGCAAGGAGTTCGCGTTCCACGTGCTGCCCGGCGGGCACTTCTACCTGACCGCGCAGCGGGCCCGGGTCATCTCCTTGCTGCACGACTACCTGCTGGACGGGGGCTGAGCCGGCCCGGCCGGGCCGCGAACCCCCCGCCGAACCCCCGCCGAACCCCCGCCGAATTCCGGCGAGTTCCGGCGAGTTCCGCCGAACAGATGGCACCCCCAACCATCGGGTGTCATCTGTTCGGCATGTCGGAAAACCCCCGGCGAACGCCGGTACGCGCTGGAGTGCGTGTTTCCGCTGAGGCTTAAAAGCCTGTTTTCCGGAGGCTCCGCTGCCGCAGGATTTCGAGCCATGGGACAGCCCGGGGCTCCGGGTTGAACGACCGGCTGAGAGGGTCAGGAATGCTGGGCAACGTCGTCATCGTCGGTGGTGGGACATCCGGTTGGATGGCCGCCTCGTACCTGCGCGCCGCATTCGGCGATCGCATTTCCGTCACGCTGGTGGAATCCAAGCGAATCAAGTCCATCGGGGTCGGCGAGGCGACCTTCAGCACCGTCCGGCATTTCTTCAACTACCTGGGCCTGCCGGAGCACGTCTGGATGCCCAAGTGCAATGCCACCTACAAGCTCGGCATCCGATTCGAGAACTGGCGGCGCAAGGGCCACTACTTCTACCACCCCTTCGAGCGCCTCCGGGTCGTCGACGGCCTGCCGCTCACCGACTGGTGGCTGAACAGCCGCTCCGGCGACCGCTTCGACCAGGACGTGTTCCTGATGGCCGCGATCTGCGACGCCGAGAAGTCCCCGCGCTACCTCGACGGCACCCTCTTCGAGCAGGACTTCAAGGAGGGCGGCAACACGACCGAGCGCGACACCCTCACGGAGCAGGACACCCAGTTCCCGTACGCCTACCAGTTCGACGCCTCGCTGCTGGCCGACTTCCTCTCCGGGTACGCCACCGAGCGCGGCGCCAAGCACATCGAGGACGACGTCGTCGAGGTCGTCCAGGACGAGCGCGGCTGGATCAGCGGCGTGCGCACCAAGGAACACGGCCTGATCGAGGGCGACCTCTTCATCGACTGCACCGGCTTCCGCGGCCTGCTGATCAACCAGACCCTGGAGGAGCCGTTCACCTCCTTCCAGGACACCCTGCCCAACAACCGCGCGGTGGCGCTGCGCGTCCCGGTCGACATGGAGAAGCGCGGCCTGCGCCCCTGCACCACCGCCACCGCCTCGGACGCCGGCTGGATCTGGACCATCCCGCTGTTCGGCCGCATCGGCACCGGCTACGTCTACTCCGACGAGTACGCGACGCCCGAGGAGGCCGAGGCCACGCTGCGGGCCAAGGTCGGCCCGGAGGCGGAGGGCCTGGAGGCCAACCACATCAGGATGCGGATCGGCCGCACCCGCAACGCCTGGGTCAACAACTGCGTCGCCATCGGCCTGTCCAGCGGCTTCGTCGAGCCCCTCGAGTCGACCGGCATCTTCTTCATCCAGCAGGGCATCGAGGAACTGGTCAAGCACTTCCCGGACGCCGACTGGGACCCGGGGCTGCGCCGCTCCTACAACCGCATCGTCGGCAACACCATCGACGGCGTACGGGAGTTCCTCGTCCTGCACTACAAGGCCGCGGCCCGCGAGGACAACGCCTACTGGCGGGACGCCAAGACCCGGGTGATGCCCGACGGCCTGGCCGAGCGGATCGAGCTGTGGAAGGCCAAGCCTCCGACGGAGGCCACCATCTTCCCGCACTTCCACGGGTTCGAGTCCTACTCCTACCTGGCCATGCTGCTCGGCCTCGGCGGCATCGAGCTCAAGGCCCCGCCCGCGCTCGCCCTTCAGGACGGCAGCCGCGCGGAGAAGGAGTTCCAGTTGCTGAGCGACCAGTCCGCCGAGCTCCTGAAGCGCCTGCCCAGCCAGTACGAGTACCTCGCCCAGATGCACTGACCCTTCGGCGCCCCGAGAAAGGAGGCACCATGGACAGTCTTCCGTACGTACCGGCCGCGGTGACGCTCGCTCTGCTCGTCCCCGTGGCACTGCTCGGACGCCGGCTGGCGAAGCTGCTGCGGCAGCCGGAGATCGTCGGCGAGATCATGGCCTGCCTCCTGCTCGGTGCGCTGCTGGCGAGCCAGTGGCACTGGAAGCCGGCCACCATGGACGGCGGGGCCGTCCTGGAGAAGGCGGGCCACCTCGGCCTCGCGCTCTTCCTGGTGGGCGCCGTCCACGAGATCCGGGCCGGCGGCAGTCGGCTGGGCGGGCGCACCATCGCGATGACCGCCACCGGTTCGCTGCTGCTGCCGCTCGGCTGCGGCGTCGCGTTCGCCGCGTGGGTGCTGGCCGACGGCTCCCCGGCCCTGCGCGGCGGCGCCCCGGCCGGGGTGCTGGTCCTGATGCTGGCGATCGCGCTGGCGGTCACCGCCGTACCGGTGCTGGCCGGCATCCTGGACGACCGCGGCATGCTCAACACCGCGATCGGCCGGCTCTGCATGGCGGTCGCGGTCTCCATCGACGCCGTCACCTGGTCGCTGCTGGCGATCGCGGTCGGCCTGGCGCACGGCGGCGGGAAGATCACCCCGTACCTGGTGTTCGTCGTCGGCCTGCTGGGAGCCTGGCTGCTCCGCCGGGCCGGAGCCCTGCCCGGGCCCCGGGCCTGGGCCGAGCGGATCCCGGTGGCGGTGCCGATCGGGCTGACCGCCGCCGCGGCCGTGGCCGCCGCCCTGACCACCTCGCGGCTGGGCCTCACCGACGTGCTCGGCGCCGTCCTGGTCGCCCTGGCGCTGCCGGGCGACGACGGCGCCGGCCCCTGGACCAGGGCCGCCCACACCGTCGGCGGCTGGGGCCGGATCGTGCTGCCGCTGCTGTTCACGGTGACCGGCATGGGCCTCGCCTCGGCGCCGCTCAGCGTGTTCTCCTGGCAGGCCGTCGTCCTGTCCGTGGTGCTCGCGATCTTCGGCAAGCTGGTCGGCAGCTACTACGGCGCCCGGGCGGCCGGCCGGCCTCCGGTCGAGTCCATGCGGATCGCAGTGTTCCTCAACGCCCGCGGCCTGACGGAGCTCGCCGTCCTCCAGACGGGTTACCAGGCCGGGATCCTCACCCCGGCGCTCTTCCTCGCCCTCGTCGTGATGGCCCTGTTCACGACGGTGCTCAGCGGTCCGCTGCTGTGGGTCATCGACCGGCGCACGGCGAGCGTGGACGCGCCCCGGACCGCGGAGCCGGTCCCCTACCCAGTCGAGCGGTGAATCACGTGGAACTCGTCACCTCAACCCCCTCCGATTTCCGGACCTTCATGTCCGGCTTCCCGAGCGGCGTCGCCATCGTCACCTCGCTGGACGACGCGGGCCGGCCCTGGGGCATGACCTGCTCCGCCCTGTGCAGTGTCACCGTCGAACCGCCCACCCTGCTGGTCGGCATGCGGGCGGAGAGCCCGACCCTGAAGGCCGTGCTGCGCAGCGGCCAGTTCGCGGTGAACCTGCTGCACGCCGAGGGCCGCGGCACCGCCGAACTGTTCGCCTCCGGCGACCCGGACCGGTTCGACGCGACCACCTGGCGGCTGCCCCCCGGCGCCGGCGGACCCCACCTCGTCCACGACGCCCACGCGGTGGCCGACTGCCGGGTCAGCCAGCTGGTCCCCGTCGGCGGCCAGCGGATGGTCTTCGGCGAGGTCATCCGGATCACCGAGCTCAGCGACGCGTCGCCGCTGCTCTACGGGAGGAGACAGTTCAGCACCTGGCCCGCCTAGCAGAGCTAGCAGAGCGTCCCCACAAGACGCCCAGACCACCGTTGTGGAGGAGAGATGACCGCTCAACCCACCGACGCGGACACGCCGCAGGGCACACCCGCCCGCGACCAGGGCATCCAGCGCCACAGCGCGATGCCGGTCCGGAAGTACCAGCCGTACCAGGCGGTCGGGCTGCCCGACCGCGGCTGGCCGGGCCGCCGCGCGGAGCAGGCCCCGCTGTGGTGCAGCGTCGACCTGAGGGACGGCAACCAGGCCCTGACCGACCCCATGGACATCACCCGCAAGCGGCGGATGTTCGACCTGCTGGTCGCCATGGGGTTCAAGGAGATCGAGGTCGGCTTCCCCACCTCCTCGCAGGACGACCACGCCTTCCTCCGCCACCTCGTCGACACCGGCGCGATCCCGGACGACGTCGTCGTCCAGGTCATGACGCCGATCCGCGGCGACTTCATCGAACGCACCGTCAAGGCCCTGGAGGGCGTGCCGCGCGCCGTCCTCCAGATCTTCAACCCGACCTCGGAGGTCCAGCGCCGCCTGGTCTTCCGCAAGGACCGCCGGCAGACCACCGCCATGGCGCTCGACGGGGCCGAACAGGCCCTCAAACTCCAGGACTCGATCCCCGGCACGGAGATCTACCTCCAGTACGCGCCGGAGTCCTACACCCAGACCGAGCCGGACTACGCGCTCGAACTCTGCAACGCCGTCCTCGACTTCTGGGCCCCGCGGGCCGCGCACACGCTGCGGATCAACCTGCCCTCCACCGTCGAGGTGTTCCCGCCGCAGGAGTTCGCCGACCGGATCGAGTACACCCACCGCAACCTGCTCCACCGCGAGCGCACCATCCTCGGCGTGCACCCGCACAACGACCGCGGCAGCGGCGTCGCCGCCGCCGAACTCGCCGTCCTCGCCGGGGCGGACCGGGTCGAGGGCACCCTGTTCGGCAACGGCGAGCGCTCCGGCAACGTCTGTCTGGTCACCCTGGCCATGAACCTGTTCTCCCAGGGCGTCGACCCGATGCTGGACCTGAGCGACATCGACGGCATCCGCCGCATCGTCGAGAGCTGCAACCAGATGCCCGTCCACGCCCGCCATCCGTGGGCCGGCGACTTCGTCTACACCTCCTTCGCAGGCTCCCACCAGGACGCCATCGCCAAGGGCCTGCGCGCCCGCGAGGAGTCCGGGCAGGAGGTCTGGGACGTGCCGTACCTGCCGATCGACCCGCGCGACATCGGCCGCGACTACCAGGCGCTGATCCGGATCAACACCCAGTCCGGCAAGGGCGGCATCGCCCACCTGCTGCGCACCGAGTACGGCATCGAGCTGCCGCGCCGCCTCCAGATCGACTTCGCCGCCGAGATGCAGGCGGTCTGCGAGGAGATCGGCGGCGAGATCACCGGCGACCAGCTGTGGGAGCACTTCGTCGAGCGGTACGTGGCGCTGGGCACCGAGACCGTGCCCGGCCTGCCGGAGCCGGAGCCGCTGGTGGCGGAGCCCGGCGACACCCGCTGGAGCGGGGCCACCGCCGAGGCGGTGGCCGGCTACGGGCTCGACGCCGTCGTCCAGGGCCTCGTCGTGGAGCGGGCCGGCGCACCGCTGAACGCGGTCACCGCCGCCTTCGAGATCGTCGTGGACTCCCACTCCTACTGGGGAGTCGGCATCGCCGAGGAGGAGGGCGAGGCCGTCGGCCGGGCCGTCCGGGCCGCGTCCCTGCGGGCGCTGCTGGACACCGAGCGGTCCGGTCTGTCCGAGGCCCGCTAGGGCCACCGGGCTGACGGGCCGGGCAGGGCCGGGCCGACGGGCTGAACAGGTCCGGAGGGCTTTGACAGGGCCGCCGTGGGCGGGGGAGGGAGGAACCAAGCATGCCCTGGAACACCTTGATCGACGTGGCACGGGAGGACGTGCTCCCGCTGACCGCCCAGATCCGGGACGGCATCAAGCGGGAGATCGCCGAGGGGGCGCTGCACCCCGGCACCCGGCTGCCGTCGAGCCGTCAGCTCGCCGAGGACCTCCGGGTGTCCCGCAGCGTCGTCGTCGAGGCCTACGGGCAACTCGTCGCCGGCGGCTACCTGGAGGCGACCCGGGGGTCGGGCACCCGGGTCGCCACCCACCTGGACCGGGGCACCCGGATGCCGACCCTGCTCGGCGACGCCCGCCCCGCCCCGGTGATCCGCTGGGACCTGCGGGCCGGCGGCGCCGACGCCTCCGCCTTCCCCCAACGCGAGTGGCTGGCCGCCTACCAGCGGGCCGCGCGCCGGCTCGGCCCGCGCGACCTCGGGTACCCGCCGGTGTCCGGCGTCCCGGCGCTGCGCGCCGAACTCGCCCGCTACCTCGGGCGGGCGCGCGGCGTGCACACCACCCCCGAGCACGTCATGGTGGTGTCCGGGTTCGCCCAGACGCTCGGCCTGGTCTGCGCCACGCTGCCCCGCACCGGCCTCGGCGCGCTCGCCGTCGAGGACCCGTGCCACCCGCAGCAGCGCCAGTTCATCGTCGAGTCGGGCCTGGACTGCCCGTCCGTCCCGGTCGACGAGCAGGGCATCGACGTGGCCGCGCTGGCCCGCACCGGCGCCCGCGCGGTGCTGGTCACCCCCGCCCACCAGTTCCCCACCGGCGCCGTGCTCAGCGCCGAGCGGCGGGCCGCCCTGGTCCGCTGGGCGGAGGACGTGGACGGCTGGATCATCGAGGACGACTACGACGGCGACCTCTGGCTGGACCACGGCCGCCGGCCCACCGCGCTGCAACGGCTGTCCCCCTCCCGGGTGCTCTACGCGGGCACCGCGAGCAAGTCGCTGGCCTCCGGGATGCGGCTGGGCTGGCTGGTCGCCCCGCCCCGGCTGCGCCGCCGCCTGGAGGAGGTCCGCTCCCAACGGGACCTCGGCTGCGACGTGTTCACCCAGCACGCGTTCGCCGAACTGCTGGACGGCGGCGAACTCGACCGCCACCTGCGGCGCCAGCGCGAACGGCTGCGGGCCCGCCGCGAGGTCTTCCACGAGGCCGTGCGGCGCCGGCTGCCGGGGGCCCGGATCGTGGGCGCCTTCGCCGGGCTGCACGCCTACGTCCAGCTCCCGCACCGGGTGGACGAGGCCGCGCTGGTCGCCCGGGCGCTGCGCCGCTCGGTGCTGGTGCGCGGCGGCCGCTCGTACCACCACCGGTCCTGGCAGTCCGGGCCGGCCCTGGTGGTGGGGTACGCCGGGGTGCCCCGCAGCGGCGTCGCCGAGGCGGTGCGGGAACTGGGCGAGGCCTACGCCGAGTCGGCGGCGGACGGCTGCCTGCGCAGTGCCTGAGCCGCGCCCCGGCTCGGCCCGGAACGCGACCGTACGACACCGAGAGACGCCCGGACGGACAGTGGAGAGTCGAGGACACGGCATGGTGACGACGAGGACGGGCGGCGCCGCCGCGCCGCTCGCGGTGCGCGAGGCGGCCTGGCATCTGCCGGAGCAGCGGGTGCCGGTCGGCGAACTGCCCGAACTGGCGGGCCTGGACGGCGAGCGCCGAACCACGCTGGCCGGCCTGGGGATCGACACCGTGGCCGTCGACCGCGAACTCGGCCCGACCGGGCTGGCCGAGCGGGCGGCCCGCAGCGCGCTCGCCGGCGCCGGGCTCGCCGCCCAGGACCTGGACGCCCTGATCGTCGTCGACTCCCGGGCCCCCGAGACCCTGCTCAGCTCCGAGGCGACCAGGCTCCAGGCCCGGCTCGGCGCCGACCAGGCCGTCACCTTCGGCGTCGGCGGCCTCGGCTGCGTCTCGCTCGGCCCGGCCCTGCTCGCCGCCCGCGGACTGCTCGCCGCCGACCCGGACGTCCGGCACGTCCTGGTCGCGCACGCCTCCACCCCGGCCACTCCCGGCCGCTACCGGCACCCCGTCACCGTCAACGGGGACGCCGGGCAGGCCCTGCTGCTCGCCCGCACCGGCCCGGTGCGGGTGCTCGACCTGGTCCAGGAGACCAACGGCGCGTACTGGGACCTCTTCCGGGTGGACTACCGGGACCGCCCCTGGGAGCGCTGGCAGGAGGAGTGCCGGGACCTGCCCGGCTACTCCTTCCGGCTCGCGGTGGAGACCAGGAACCGGCTCACCGCGCTCCTGGAGCGGCTGCTCAAGCGGCACGGCCTCGACCGCGCCGACGTCGCCGGCTACGCCAGCCAGAACCTCTCGGCGGGCGGACTGCGCTTCCTGGCGGAGTCGCTGGGTGTCGAACTCCTGCCGGAGTGCCGGGAGAACCTGGCCCGGTACGGCCACCTGGGGCCGAACGACGTCTTCCTCAACCTCTGGACGGCGCTGGCGAACGGGCGGCTGGCCGAGGGCGACCGGGTCGTCCTGGTCAACGTCAGCCCGGTGGCGGCCTGGAACCTGCTGCTGGTGGAAATCGGACCCTGGGAGAGCACCGCGTGACCGACACGGCAATCGAGATACGGGAGTTCCTGACCGTCGCACTGCGCCGGCCGGTGGCGCCGGACGAGGACTACTTCGCACTGGGGCTCGCGGACTCGCTGTTCGCGCTGGAGCTGGTGGTCTTCGTCGAGGAGCGGTTCGACATCCGGATCGAGGTGGACGACCTCGACCTGGACTCCTTCCGCACCGCCGAGCGGATCGCCGCGCTGGTCGAGCGCAAGCGGGCCGGCCTGGGCGCGGGCGGGGAGACGGGGGCCGGCTGTGCCGCCCACGGCTAGCGAGACCCGTCCGTCCGCCCCGTCCGACCTGGGGGCTCCGGTGGTCGACGCCGCCGCCGAGCTGGCCGCCGCCGTCCGCGACGATGCCGCCCGCTGGGACGAGCAGGGCGCGCTGCCCGACGAGGCCGTCCGCGCGGTGGCCGCCGCCGGGCTGCTCGGCCTCGACCTGCCCGCCCGCCACGGCGGCGCCGGCGCCACCCCGGCCCAGCTGGGCGAGGCCGTCGCGCACCTGGGCGGCGTCTGTGGCGCCCTGCGCGCGCTGCTCACCGTCCAGGGCATGACGGCCGCGGCGCTGCTGCGCTGGGGCGGCGAGGAGCAGCGCGCGCGGTGGCTGCCCGCACTGGCCTCCGGCGAACGCCTCGCCGGCTTCGCCGCCACCGAACGGGAGGCCGGCAGCGCGCTCGCCGAGGTCGGGACGCGGATCGAGGACGACGGCGAACGGCTGGTCGTCACCGGCGCCAAGCGCTGGGTGACCTTCGGGCAGAGCGCCGACGTGTTCCTGGTGCTGGGGCGCACCGACGCCGGCCCGACGGCCGTCCTGGTAGAGGCCGACCGGCCCGGGATCGTCCGCGAGCCCGTCAGCGGCCAACTCGGCCTGCGCGCCGCGCGGATCGCCCACCTCACCTTCGACCGGGTGCGGGTGCCCCGGGAGAACCTGGTGGCGCCGCCCGGGCTGGGCCTGACCCACACCGCCGCCGTGGCGCTGGACCACGGCCGGTTCACGGTGGCCTGGGGCTGCGTCGGCATGGCGGAGGCCTGCCTGGCCGACGCCGCCGAGCACGCCGCGCGCCGGGTCCAGGGCGGCGTGCCGCTGGCCGGGCACCAGCTGGTGCGCTCGCTGCTCGCCCGCTCCGCCGTCGACACGGCGGCCGCCCGGGCGCTGGCCGAGCGGGCCGCCGAGGCCCGGGTCGGCTCGCCGCTGGGCGCCGCCACCGAGACCGTGGTCGCCAAGTACGCGGCGGCCGGGGCGGCGAAGGCGGTCGCCGACCGGGCCGTCCAGATCCTCGGGTCGGCGGGCTGCGAGCCCGGCGTCCGGGCCGGCCGGTTCTACCGGGACGCCAAGGTGATGGAGATCATCGAGGGCAGCCCGCAGGTCGCCGAACTGCACATCGCCGACCGCCTGTTGCGCCAGGGGGTGCGCCGATGACCGGGCCGCAGCAGAGCGGGGCGGAGCAGAGCAAGGCGGAGCAGGGCGGGGCGGAGCAGAGTAGGGCGGAGCCGACCGTCAAGGTCCTGGTCTGGGATCTCGACGACACGCTCTGGGACGGCACCGTGCTGGAGGGCGACGATCCGGTGCCGTTCCCCGCCGCGACTGCCGCCCTGCGGGCGCTGGACGAGCGCGGCGTCCTGCACGCCGTCGCCAGCCGGAGCGACCGGGCCGTCGCCACCGCGCACCTGGAACGGCTCGGACTGCACGAGCTGTTCACCGTGCTGGAGATCGGCTGGGGGCCCAAGTCGGGCGCGGTGCGCCGGATCGCCGAGACCATCGGCATCGGGCTGGACACCGTGGCCTTCGTCGACAACGACCCGGTCGAGCGCGCCGAAGTGGCCGCCGCCCACCCCGTGGTGCGCTGCTACCCGGCCGAGCAGGTCGCCGCACTGGCCGAACTGCCGGAGTTCCGGCCCGAGTTCGTCACCTCCGACGCCCGTGAACGCCGGTTGCGTTACCGCGGCGAGGCGCTCCGCACCCAGGCCCGGGAGGATCACCAGGGCACCCCCGAGGAGTTCCTCGCCTCACTGGGACTGGAGCTGACGGTCCGTCGGGCCGGGTCGGACGACCTCGCCCGCGCCCACGAACTCACCGTCCGCACCCACCAGCTCAACACCACCGGCCGGACCTGCGGCCTGCCGGAGCTGCGCGCGCTGTGCGACTCGCCCGACCACCGGGTGCTGGTGGCCGAACTGACCGACCGGTTCGGCGACTACGGCACCATCGGCCTCGCGCTGAGCGAGCGGACCGGGCACCGGGAGGGCGACGGCCCGGCCGGGCCGGCCGAGGTGCTGCGGCTGCTCCTGCTGTCCTGCCGGGTGATGTCCCGGGGCATCGGGCCGGCGCTGATCGGGCACGTCGTGCGCGCAGCCCTCGCCGAAGGGCGCCGCCCGCTGGCCGAGTTCGTGCCCACCGACGTCAACCGGGTGATGCTGGTGAACCTCCGGTTCGCCGGGTTCACCGTGGTGGGCCAGGAGGGGGAGGGTCGGCTGCTGCTCGGCTACCCGCCCGCCGCTCCGCCGCCCCCACCGCCGGGCCACCTGCGGCTGATCACCCCCGAGGCCCCCGCGGCGCCCAACGCCCCTGTCGCCCTCGAGGCCCCCGACGCCCCCGACGCCCGGAGCCGGCCGTGACCGGGCCGGAATCCGTCGTGACCAGGAAGGACACCGTGCACCCGCAAGACACCCAGAACCGCGAGGCAGGCGAGGCCCGGGCGGCCCGCACCGACCGGATCCCGGTCGGGATCGTCGGCGCCGGCACGATGGGCACCGCCGTCGCCCAGGTCTTCGCCGCGGCCGGGCACCCCGTGGTGGTGGTCGACCGGCAGCGGGCCGCCCTCGACGCCGGCCCCGGCCGGCTGCGGGACGGCCTGCGCGCCGCGCGGCTGCTCGGCCGCCGCCCGGCCCCCGGGGAGGCTCGTGCCGAGACCCCCGGCGAGGCCCGCCCCTCGGCGGCGGAGACCGTCGAACTGGTCGACTGGACGGACGAGTTCGGACGGCTCGCGGTGGCCGGCTTCGTGGTGGAGTGCGCCTCCGAGCGGCTGGCCGTCAAGGAGCGGGTCCTCCGGGAGCTCGACCGGGTCTGCGCCCCCGCCACGGTGTTCGCCTCCTGCACCTCGGCGATCCCGGTCGAGCGGCTCGCCTCCTACACCGACCGGGCCGACCGGGTGCTCGCCACGCACTTCATGAACCCCGCGTACCTCAAGGAGACGGTCGAGGTGGTGCGCGGCCCGGCCACCACCGCCCGGACGCTGGAGACCACCCTCGCCCTGCTCGCGGGGGTCGGCCGCCGCGCCCACGTCGTCCGCGACTCGCCGGGTTTCGTCTCCAACCGGGTGCTGATGCCGATGGTCAACGACGCGGCCGCCCGGGTGCAGGAGGGCGTGGCCGACGCGGAGACCGTCGACCTGATCTTCCAGGAGTGCTTCGGCCACGCCATGGGCCCGCTGCGCACGGCGGACCTGATCGGGCTCGACACCATCGTCGACACCCTCGACGTCCTGCTGGAGACCACCGGCGACGAGCGGTTCCGGCCCTGCGACCTGCTGCTCGACCTGGTGCGGCGAGGACACTTCGGCCGCAAGACCGGGCTGGGCTTCTACGCCTACGGGACCCGCCCGTGACCGCCGGCCGTCCTGCCCCCGACGTGCTCGACCTGATGCGCGAGCGGTTCCGTACGCTGCCCGACCGGACCGCCGTGACGGTCGGCGAGCAGAGCCTGACGTATCGTCAACTCGATCTCGAAGCAGGCGTGTTGGCCGATCGGCTGGCCGCCGTCGGGGTCGCCCCCGGTCGGCTCGTCCTGATCCACCGCCGCCAGGGCGTGCGCACCGTCGTCGGCATGCTGGCCGCGCTGCGGCTGGGCGCCGCCTGGTGCGTCCTGGAACCCGAGCGCCCCGCCGCGATGGTGCGCGCCCTGCTGCGCGACAGCGGCTGCGCGGTCCTGGTGTACGACGACGGCGACCCGGCCACCCCGCCCGCCGCCGTACGGGAGTTGACGGCCGGCTGCGGACAGCCCGTCACGGTGGTGGCCGAGAGCGGACCGGCCCCGGCCCCGGCCGTGTCTCCGGACGCAGGCCGGTCGGACGCCGTGGTGCCCCCGACCGCACCGGCCTACGCCGTCACCACCTCCGGGACCACCGGGGAGCCCAAGGCCGTCCTGGTCTCCCGCGGCGCGCTCGCCCACCTGGTCGCCTCCCGCGCCGAGGGCCCCGCCGCGACCACCTTCACCGCCTCCCGGCTCTCCTGGGACGCGCCGCTGCTGATGCTGTTCCACACGCTCTGCGGCGGCGGCACGGCGGTGCTGCCCGACGAACGGGCCCTGCCCGACCCGGAGGCCGCCGCCGCGCTGATCCGCCGCCACCGGGTCGAGGTGGCGGTCAGCCCGCCCTCGTTCCACGTGCTGGTGCTGCCCCACCTGGCCGGCGCCGACGCCCACCTGCGGCAGTGGATCGTCGGCGGGGAGGCGCTGTCGGCCGCGCAGGCCGAGCGGCACCGGGCCGTCCTGCCCGGCACCCGGCTGGTCAACGAGTACGGCGCCACCGAGACCACTGTCACCGTGCTCGCCCAGCCGGTCGCGTCCGCGCCGCTCGACCCCGTCCCGATCGGGCGGTCCACCCCGGGCAACCGGATCCACCTGCTGGACGAACGGCTCGCCCCGGTCGGGCCCGGGCGGACCGGTGAGCTGTACGTGGCCGGGCCGCAGGTCGCCGAGGGCTACGTCGGGCGCCCGGCCGAGACCGCGCTGCGCTTCCTCCCCGACCCCTTCGCCACCACCCCCGGCGCCCGGATGTACCGCACCGGGGACCTCGCCTCCGCCGACCCCACCGGGGCGCTGGTGTTCCGCGGCCGGGCCGACGGGCAGCTCAAGGTGCGCGGCGTCCGGGTCGAACGCGAGGCCGTCGAAGCGGCGCTGGAACGCCACCCCGCCGTCCGGCAGGCTGCCGTCCTCGCCGTGACCGGCCCCGACGGCACCACCGCGCTGGCCGCGTGCTGGCTCCCCGCCGACCCCGCCGCCCCCGCGCCGGACACCGCCGAACTGCTGGCGCACTGCACCGCCCTGCTCGGCGGCCAGGCCCGGCCGGAGCGCTTCGTCCGGGTGGCCGGCTTCCCGCTCGCGCCGTCCGGCAAGACCGACCTCCAGGCGCTGCACGCCCTGCTCGCCGAGGACCCCGGCGAGACCGGCGACCCCGGCGACCCCGGCGAGACCGGCGGGCCGGACGGCCTCGGCGGACGCGACGAGCCCGTCGAGGCGGACGGCGCCCCGCGGCTCGTGACGCGCTACTGGACCGAGGTCCTCGGGCACGGCGACTTCGGACCGGACGACGACTTCTTCGCCGTCGGCGGCAACTCGCACCGGATCGTCGAACTCCACCTGCGCCTCGAAGGCCGCTGGCCCGGCGCCGTCCGCGTCGGCCGGCTCTTCGACCTGCGCACCGTCGCCGAGCAGGCCGCGGCCGTCGCCCCGGAGCCCGCCACCCCGGAGCCCGCCACCCCGGAGCCCGCCACCCCGGAGCCCGTCGCCCCGGCGGCCGGAGCGCCCACGGGCGGCGCCCGGCCCGACGCTGCGTACGAAGTCTGACGAACGGGAGAGAGCAGCAGTGACCAGGACCTCAGCGACGGCCCCCGCCGACACCGACATCGCCGTCGTCGGCATCGGCGCCCGCTTCCCCGACGCCGACGACCTGGCGGCCTTCCGGGCCAACCTCGCCGCCGGCCGGGACTCCGTCGGGGACATGCCCGCCGCCCGGGCCGCTGCCACCGGACTCGACCCGGACGCGGGCTACCTGCCGATGGGCCACCTCGCCGACGTCCACACCTTCGACCACGCCTTCTTCGGCCTCTCCCGGCGCGAGGCCGCCCTGATGGACCCCCAGCAGCGGATCGCGCTGGTCCTCGCCCACCAGGCCGTCGAGGACGCCGGCTACGCCGCGAGCGCCCTGCGCGGACGCCAGGTCGCCGTGGTGCTCAGCGCCGCCGCCTCCGGCTACCTCGGCGCCGCCACCGAGCCCGGCCCGCTCAGCGCCCTCGGCAACGTGCCCTTCGCGCTGCCCGCCCGGATCGCCCACGTGCTCGGCTTCGAAGGCCCCTGCTACGCCGTCGACACCGGCTGCAACGGCTCGCTCGTCGCCGTCCACCAGGCCTGCCGCGAACTGCGCGACGGCGAGGCCGAGTACGCGCTCGCCGGCGGCTTCAGCCTGCGCCCCGGCGGCCTGCCCGCCCGGCAGACCGAAGGCATGACCGAACTCGTCTCCCCGAGCGGCCGCTGCCGGGCCTTCGACGCCGACGCCGACGGCACCGCCAGCGGCGAGGGCGGCGCCGTCCTGCTGCTCACCACCCTCGGCCGGGCCCGCGCCGACGGCACGCCCGTCCACGCCGTGATCCGCGGCAGCGCCGTCCGGCACAACGGCCGCGCGGCCGCCACCATCAGCACCCCGAGCGCACCCGCGCACGCGGCGGTGATCGGCGCGGCCTGGCGCGCCGCCGGGCTCGACCCCGCCCTGGCCGGCTACCTGGAGGCGCACGGCTCCGGCACCCGGCTCGGCGACGCCGTCGAACTGGAGGGCCTGGCCCAGGTGTTCGGGCCGCGCGGGTTCGGGGCGCGGGGCCGGCGGCTGCCGATCGGCTCGGTGAAGACCAACGTCGGCCACCTCGACCACGCGGCTGGGATCGCCGGCCTGGTCAAGGCCGTCCTCGCGGTCGGCCACGGCGAGCTGTACCCGTCCCTGCACTTCCGCCGGCCCGTCGACGAGGCCGCCCTCGAACCCGTCGAGGTGGTCACCGCGCTGCGCCCCTGGGAGGGCGAGGAGCGGATCGCCGGCGTCAGCTCGTACAGCCTCGGCGGCATCAACGCCCACTGCGTGGTCCAGCGGCCGCCCGTGCCCCCGCGCGCCGACCGGCCGGGCACCCCCCGGCTCGTCGGCGTCTCCGCGCGCAGCCGCACCGCGCTCGCCCGGCTCTGCGCCGACCTCGGCGCCGCGCTGACCGGCCCGGCCGCCCGCGACACCGACCTCGACGACGTCGCCCTCACCCTCAACTCCGGGCGCACCCACTACGGACACCGGGTGGCGGTGCGGGCCCGCGACACCGCCGAGCTCGGCCGGGCCCTGCTCGAACGGGCGGCCCGGCTCGACGCCTCGGCACCGGCCGGCGGCGCCCCGCGCGGCGGCCGGACCAGGCCGCCCGCCGTCTGCCTGCTGCTCTCCCCGGACGCCGCGCCCGACGCCCCCGGCCCGGCGGAGCTGCCCGACACGCTGCCCGCCACCGGCCCGGCGGCCCGGCTGCTCGCCGGCCAACTCGCCCTCCACCGCGAGCTGTCGCGCTGCGGCGTGCCCGTGGAGACCGTGCTGAGCAGCGGCGTCTCCCGGTACGCCGCCCGGTACCTGCTCGGCACCCTCACCGCCGAGGACACCCGCGAACTCGCCACCGCCACCGGCACCGGTGCCGAGGCCGCGCCGCCCGACCGGGACCGGCTCGTCGCGGCGGCCGAACGGCTCGCCGCCGCCGGACCGGTGGTGTTCCTCGACCCCGGCCCCGGCGGGGTCCTCGGCCGGCTGCTCGCCGAGCGGTTCGGCCCGGAGGGGCAGGACGGCGCCCGGCTGGTCACGGCCGCCGACGACGGGTTCGCCGCGCTGCTCGGCCGGCTGTACGAATGCGGCCTGGACCTGGACTGGACGGCGCTCGGCCCCGAGCCCGGCACCGCCCGCCGGCTGCGCCTGCCCGGACACCCGCTGGCCGCCACCCCCTGCTGGATCCGGCCCGCACCGGCGGCCCCCGCGCTGCCCGCCGTGCCCACCGCGCCCGTCGCGTCCGCGGCACCCGCCGTCGAGCGCACCGGGACCGGCCCCGCCGAGGACCCCGAACGCTGGCTCGCCGAAGTCCTGGGAGAACTCCTGCACAGCGAGCAGCCGCCCGGCCCGGAGGCCGACTACTTCGAACTCGGCGGCAACTCGATCATCGCCCTCCAGCTCGCCGACCGGATCCAGACCCGCTTCGGCTTCCGCCCCCGGCTGCTCGACGTCTACGAACACCCCGCCGTCGGCGCGTTCGCCGACCTCATCCGCCGCCGGGCCGGCGCCCCCGCGGCCCCCGCCCTGCCGCCGATCACCCCGCGCGACACGCCCCCGGTCACCTCCTTCGGCCAGGACCGGATCTGGTTCCACCACCAGCTCGACCCCGGCACCACGCTCTACAACCTCCCGATGGTCAGCCTGATCAGCGGCCCGCTCGACGTCGACGCCGTCCGCGGCATGTGGCACGACCTGATGCTGCGCCACGAGGTGCTGCGCTCCAACTTCGCCGAGGAGGACGACGAGCCGGTGCTGCGCATCCGCCCGGAGCCCGGCGACTTCTTCACCTTCCATGACGTCTCCGCGGATCCGGACCCGCTCGCCGCCGCCCGCGAACTCGTCCGGCAGGCCGCCGAGCACCGCTTCGACCTCGCCCACGACCCCCTGGTGCGGGTGCTCGTGGTCCGGACGGCCCCCGAGCAGCACGTGCTCCAGGTGACCATGCACCACGCCGTCAACGACGGCGCCTCACCGCGGATCTTCGAACGCGAGCTGCCCGAGCTGTACGCCGCCCGCCGCGAGGGCCGCCCGCACCGGCTCGCACCGCTGCCGGTCCAGTTCGCCGACTACGCGGCCTGGCAGCGCGAACTGGTGGCCGGCCCGGCCCTGGACCGCGAACTCGCCTACTGGTGCGAGACCCTGCGGGACGCGCCGGTGCTGCGGCTGCCCACCGACCACCCGCGCCCGGCCCGCAAGGACCACGTCGGCGACCTCGCGGTGTTCACCGTGGACGCCGCCCTGATGCGGGAGCTGCGGCGGCTCGCGGCCGACCGCTCCGTCACCCTCTTCGTGGTCCTGCTCGCCGGTCTCTACCTGCTGCTGGCCCGCCGCAGCGAGCAGGACGACCTGGTCGTCGGCATCCCGACCACCGGGCGCAACCGGCCCGAACTCGAAGGCCTGATCGGCTTCTTCAACAGCACCGTGGCGCTGCGCGCCGACCTGTCCGGCGCCCCGTCGGTGACCGCCTTCCTGCACCGGGTGCGCGCCGTGGTGCTGGAGGCCCTGGAGCACCAGGAGATCCCCTTCGACCGGGTCGTCCAGGCGCTGACGGACGAGCGCGATCCGGGCCGGAGCCCGCTGTTCGACGTGTTCTACGTGCACCAGGAGCTGCCGCCGATCCAGCAGATCGAGGGCACCTCGACCGGGTACTTCGACATCGGCCACAGCGCCGGCAACCTGTTCGGCGGCCTGCCAGCGGGCACCGCCAAGTTCGACCTCACCCTGATCACCTCCGACCGGGTCGGCGACGACGCCATGACCGCCTGCCTGGAGTTCAGCACCCAGTTGTTCACGAGCGAGACGGCGGCCGCGTTCGTCGAGGAGTACACCGAGCTGCTCCGTGAACTCGCCGCCGCCGATGGCGAGTTGCCGATCTCCCGGCTGTGGGCCGGGGCGCCGGCGGCCGTCTCCGCCGCCGCGGTCCCGACCGCCCCCGCCGAGGTGCCGGCGGCCGGCCCGCCCGGGCCCGTCCGGCTCGACGTCCCCACCGACCGCCCCCGCCCGGGCCGCCCCGACTACACCGAGCGCAGCGTCACCGTCCCGGTCGACGAGTCGCTGCGCGGCGCGATCGCCAGGTCCGGCCCGCACCCCGACCGGGTGCTGCGGGCCGGCTGGCTGGTGCTGCTCTCGTGGATCTCCGGCCAGGACGAGGTGGCGGTCGGCCTGCCCGGCGGCGCCCTGCTGCGGGCCGACCTCGCCGACGAACCCGCCTTCACCGACCTGCTCGGACGGACCACCCCCGACGGGACGGCCGGCCCCGGAGTCGAGCCCCCGGTCCGCTCCCGGGGCGACAGCGACGGCGGTGGCGGTGGCGGTGGCGGTGGCCACGGCGTCGGCCCGCGCGGGGCCGAACTCGACCTGGGGTGGCGGGCGGAGAACGGCGCCGCCCCCACGGCGCTGACCGTGCACTACGCCCCCGAACTCTTCGATCCGCCGACCGCGACCGGCTTCGCCACCGGCCTGCGCGAGCTGCTGCGCGGCCTGCTCGCCGAGCCCGACCGCCCGGTCCACGACGTGGCGGCCGACTACGCCGACTACGCGGGCCAGGCCGACTGCGCGGACCACGCCGACCACGGCGACGCGCCCGAGACCGTGACCCCGCACTCCGACGACGACACCGTGAGGGCCCTGTGAGCAGCTTCACCGCCACCCCGCTCGACGCCGCCCGGCGTGCCGTCCTGCGGGACACCCCGTCCCTGCCCGCCGACTGCGTGGCGCGCCTGGTCCGCTTCGAGGGCCCGGTCGGGTCGGACCGGCTGCGCCGCGCCGTGGCCCGGGCCCTGGCCGAGCGCCCGGACCTGCACACCGGCTACCGCGCCGCCGCCGGGGGCGGCCCCGGCTTGCTCCGCCCGGCCGACCCGGCCCAGCCGCCCGCCGTCGCGGTGATCGACCTCGACCCGGAGGAACTGGACGGCTGGCTCGCCGCCGAGCTCGTCCGCCCGCTCGACCTGCTCGGCGGGCCGCTGCTGCGCCACGTGCTGATCCGCCGCTCCGACGGCGGGCTCAGCTGGTTCCTGCGCCACCACCGGCTGGTCGACGACGACGCCGGGCTGGCCGCGCTCGTCCGCCGGGCCGGCGCGCTGTACGCCGAGGACGGCGGGACGGCCCCCGCCTCCCTCGGCACCCCGGCCCCCGCCCCGGACCCGGACGCCGACCGGCCCGCCGACCGGGCGTACTGGCGGGAGGTCCTGGGGGCCGCCGGCCCCGAGCCCGCCGCCGCCCGCCCGGCCGGTGCCGTCGCGCCGCCGGCCGAACTGCCCTGGTTGCCGGTGGCCGACCCGGCCGCACTGGCCCGGGTCGCCCGGGCCGGCGGCGCGGGCCCCGCCGCGGTGCTGCTCGCCGCCGCCGCCGTCCACGCGCACCGGCTGACCGGCACCCGGGAGCTGCTGCTCGGACATTGGAGCCCGGCGCCCGGCCCGGGCGGCCGCGGCCTGGTCGTCCCGGTGCGCCTCGCCCCGGCCCCCGGGCTCAGCTTCACCGCCGTCCTCCGGCAGGCGGGCCGCGCCCTGCGCGCGGCCCGCCGCCACGGCCACCGGCCGGACCTCGACCTGCCCTGGGGCCCGTCCTCCGGGTACGGCCTGGTCACCGGGATCGCCGACAGCGCCGAGCGGGTGGCGTACGGCCCCGGTACGGTCGCCGTCCTGGCCCGCGCCTGGGGCGAGCCGCTGCCCGGCCTGTTCCTGCGCGCCGACCCCACCCCCGGCCCGGCGGACCCGGACGGGGCGTGGCGGGTCGCCGCCGGCGGCCACGGCGCCGACCCGGCGGCCCACCGCCGACTGGTCCGGCTGCTGGCGCGGCTGGCGGCCCGGCCCGACGAGCCGATCCACTCCTTCGACCTCGCCGGCGAGGACGAGCTCGCCCTGCTGCGGAAGGCCAACGCCACCGGACACGCGGTGCCCGAGACCACCGTGCCCGCGGCGTTCGCCGCCCAGCTGGCGCGGACCCCGTCCGCCGTCGCGGTGCGCGGCGGGGGCGAGGTGCTGGACTACGCCGAACTGGACGGGCGCTCCGAGCGGATCGCCCGGTTGCTCGCCGGCCTCGGCGTCGGCCGCGAGGACGTCGTCGCGGTGCTGCTGCCCCGCACGCCCGCCCTGGTCGCGGCCGTGCTGGGCGTGCTGAAGGCCGGCGCCGCCTACCTCCCGGTCGACCCGGGCCACCCGCGCGGCCGGGTGGAGTTCGTGCTGGCGGACGCCCGTCCCCGGGTGGTCCTGACCACGGCGCAGCTGGCCGCCGCCGTGCTTCCGGAGCCGGCCGCCGACGGCCCGTCCGTCGTCCTGCTGGACGAGCCCGCCGCCGTCGAGCCCGCTCCCGTCGAGCCCGCCGGCACCGCTCCCGCCGAGGCGAAGCCCACCGGCCCGCTGCCCGGCAACGCGGCGTACGTCATCCACACCTCCGGCTCCACCGGGACGCCGAAGGGCGTGGTGGTCACCCACCGGGCCGTGGCCAACCTCGCCGCCTGGGCGGCGGCCGAGCTCGGCCCCCAGGCCCTCTCCCGGGTGCTCGGCTCCACCTCGCTCTCCTTCGACCTGTCGGTCTTCGAGCTCCTGGTGCCGCTGTTCGTCGGCGGCAGCGTCGACCTGGTGGACAACCTGCTCACGCTGCTGGAACGCCCGGACTGGTCCGGCAGCCTGGTCAACACCGTCCCGTCGGTGTACCAGCAGGTCGCCCGGGCCGAGTGGGTGCGCGAGCGGGCGACGACCTACGTGTTCTGCGGCGAGCCGCTGCCCGCCGCGCTGGTCCGCCAGGTGCACGCCCGCAACCCGGACGCCCGGGTGCTCAACCTCTACGGCCCCACCGAGGCCATCGTGTACGCCACGGCCGGGGCGTGCCCGCCCGGCGCGGACGGGGAACCGTCGATCGGCGTGCCGATCGGCAACGTGCGCGCCCACGTCCTCGACCCGGCCCTGCGGCCCGCGCCGGTCGGCGTCACCGGCGAGCTCTACCTGGCCGGCGACTACCTGGCCCGGGGCTACGCCCACCGGCCGGGGGCCACCGCCGAGCGCTTCCTGCCCGACCCGTTCGGCCCGCCCGGCGCCCGGATGTACCGCACCGGGGACCTCGCCCGCTGGACCGCCGCCGGGGAGCTGGAGTACGCCGGCCGCACCGACCACCAGGTGAAGATCCGCGGCCACCGGATCGAACTCGGCGAGATCGAGGCCCGGTTGACGGAGCTGGACGGCGTCCGGCGGGCCGTGGTGGTCGCCACCGACGACGGCGAGGGCGACCGCCGCACGACGGCCTTCCTGGTCGCCGCCGAGGGTCGCCCGGCCGATCCGGAGGCCGTCCGGGCGGCGCTGCGCGAGGTGCTGCCCGCACCGGTCGTCCCGGCCGCCCTGATCTTCCTCGACGACCTCCCGACCAACGCCAACGGCAAGACCGACCGCGGCGCGCTCGCCGCCCTGGCCGCCGGAGCCGCGCCGGGGACCACGCCCGAGCCCCCCGCCGTCCCGGCCGCCGGCCCCGTCGAGGTGCTGCGCGAGCTCTTCGCCGGCGTTCTCGGCCTGCCCGAAGTCGGCCCGGACGACAGCTTCTTCGCCCTCGGCGGCGACAGCATCCGCTCCATCAAGCTGCTCCGCCGGGCCCGGCGGGCCGGGCTGGCGCTCGCCCCGGAGGACGTGTTCGCGCACCCGACCCCGGCCGGACTCGCGGCCGTCGCCACCGTGCTCGACCCCGCCGACCAAGGCGCCGGCCGGCCCGCCGACGGCGAACTGCTCCCGCTGGACGCCGCCGAACGCGCCTGGTTGCGGGCCCGGTTCCCGGGCCACCGGGACGTGCTGCCGCTGACACCGCTCCAGGAGCGGCTGCTCTTCCCCACCCAGCACAGCCAGGGCGGCGGCGGGGCCTACGTGATGCGGCTGTGGATGCTCTTCGACGGGCGGCTCGACCCGGTGGCGCTGCGCCGCGCCGTCGAGGCGCTCTGCCGCCGCCACCCGAACCTGGCGGCCGGGTTCGTCCGCCTCCCCGACGGCCGACCCGTCCAGGTCGTCCCGGACCGCCTGCCGCCGTTCACGGAGCTGGACCTCAGCGGCCTCACGGCGGCCGAACAGGAGGCGGAGACCGAGCGGTTGGCCGCCGAGGCCAGGACCACCCGGTTCGACCCGGCCGACCCGCCGCTGATCCGCTTCACCCTGCTGCGGCTGGGCCCCGGAGAGGGCGTGGGAGCGCAGCGGTACCGGCTGGAGGTGGTCGCCCACCACACCCTGATCGACGGCTGGTCCAACCAGCTCCTCCTGCCGGAGCTGTTCGCCCTGTACCGCGACCCGGCCGGACTGCCCGAGCCGGTGCCGCTGCGCTCCCACCTGGCCTGGCTGGCCGGCCGGGACCACGAGGCCGCCCGCCGGGCGTGGCGCGAGGCCCTGGCCGCGCCGATCGAACCCACCCTGGTGACGCCGCCCGGGCTGCCGCCCGCCGACGGGTGGCCGGGCCGCCGCTACCGGCCCCTGGGCGAGGAGCGCACCGAACGGCTCGGCGCCCTCGCCGCCGGGCTGGGCATCACGCTCAACACCGTGCTCCAGGCCACCTGGGCGCTGCTGCTGGCCGAGCGGACCGGCCGCCCCGACACCGTGTTCGGGATCATCGTCAACGGCCGCTCGCCGGAGCTGCCGGGCTCCGAGTCCGTCATGGGCTTCCTGATCAACACCCTGCCGCTGCGGATCACCCTGCGGCCGGAGGAGCCGCTGGCCGGGCTGCTGACCCGGGTCCAGCGCGAGCAGGTCCGGATGATCGCCCACCAGCACCTGGGAATCCCCGCGATCCAGCGGGCGACCGGCCTCGGCGAACTCTTCGACACCGTCATGGTGTACGAGAACTTCCCGCAGTCCGGCGACCAGGGCGACGCGCTCCCGGGGGTGCGGATCACCGGCTCGGGCAGCGAGACGGCCGCGCACTACCCGCTGTCGCTGATGGCCATCCCGAGGGACGGCGGACTGGAACTCGACATCCTGCACCGGGAGGACGCCGTCGACGCCGAGGCCGCCGACGCCCTGCTCGCCCGGCTGCTGGGGCTGCTCGACACCCTCGTCGCCGAGCCGGACACCACCGTCGGCGCCCTCGGCCTGCTCGACTCCTGGCCCGCGACCGCCGGGCCCGCCCGCACCCCGCTCCCCGCCGACGCCGCCGAGCCCGCCCCGCCCGCGGACGGCCTGGAGCCCATGCTGGCCACCCTGCTGCCGCTGCGCTCGACCGGCACCGGCGCGCCGCTGTTCTGCGTGCACCCGGCCGCCGGGATCGGCTGGACGTACGCGGCGCTGCTGGGGCCGCTCGGCGACCGGCCGCTCTACGTCCTGCAGTCCCGCGGCCTCGACGGCCGGGGGCCGCTGCCGGCCAGCCTGGAGGAGGTGGCCGAGGACTGCGTGCGGGAGATCCGCGCCGTCCAGCCCGACGGGCCCTACCACCTGCTCGGCTGGTCGTTCGGCGGCCTGGTCGCCTACGCCGTGGCCGCCCGGTTGCAGGAGCAGGGCGCGGAGGTGGGCCTGCTCGCGATGCTCGACAGCTACGTGCTCGCCGACCTGCCCGCCCGCTCGGAGGCCGAGGTGCTCGCCGAGCAGGGCCACGTCCGCAACGCCCTGCTGCGGCTGACCGGCGTCGACCGCCCCGCCGACGCGCCCGCGCCGACCGCCGAGGAGTTCCTCGCCCTCGCCAAGGACTCCGACTCGCCGCTCTCCGTCTTCTCCGAACACCACCTGACCGCGCTCGCCGAGGTCTACGACAACAACGTCCGGCTCGGCCGGGCCTTCCGCCCCGGCGGGTACCGCGGCGACCTGCTCCTCATCGAGGCCGTCCCCGAGACCAGCGGGCCCGTCCAGGACCCGGAGAGCTGGCTGCCCCACCTCGACGGCGGCCGGCTGCTGCGGCACCGGACCGACCACGGCCACCAGGAACTCGGCGGCCCGGCCGCCCTCGTCGACCTCGCCCCGGCGCTGCTCGACCGGCTCGGCGACCCGGCCGGGCCACAGGGTCCGCAGGGGCCGCACCAGCCGCACGAGCCGGAGAGGAGCTGAACCGGATGTCCGCCATGCCCGCCACGCCCGCCACGCCCGCCCGACGACGGCCGCTCACGGCCCCGCAGTCGGGAATCTGGTTCGGCCACGAGGCCGACCCCACCCGGCGGCGGTTCACCGCCGGCCAGTACGTCCAGTTCCACGGCGCGATCGACGAGGAGCTGTTCGAACGCGCGCTGCGGGGCGTGGTGGCCGGCAGCGAGAGCCTGCGGGCGCGCTTCGAGCCGACCGCCGACGGCGCCGTCCAGATCATCGAGGACGCCGCCGACTGGCCGCTGCACCGGCAGGACCTGCGCCACCACGAGGACCCGGCCGCCGCCGCCCGCGCCTTCCTCGCCGCCGAACTCGCCCACCCCTACGACCTGACCGCCCGCCCGCCCTTCGACCACTTCCTGCTGCGGACCGGCGAGGCGGAGTACCTCTGGTACCTCCGGATCCACCACATCCTGTGCGACGGCGTGGGCGGGGCCGGGCTGATGCGCCGGGTGGCGGCCGAGTACACGGCGCTGCACGCGGGCGAGCCGCCCTCCACCGGCGTGCACGACCCGCTCCAGGCCCTGCTGGACGACGACGCCGCCTACCGCTCCTCCGCCCGGTTCCGCACCGACGCCGCGTTCTGGGCCGAGGAGTCGGCCGGCCTCGGCGACCCGCCCCGCCTCGCGGGCGGACGCAGCGCCCCGACCGGCTCGGGCCCGCGCCCGCCGGTCGCCGTCCGGACGGAGCTGTCCGCCGAACGCTGGGCCGCTGTCCGCGAGCGCGTCGGCGCGGGCTGGACGGCGCTGTTCCCGGCGGCGCTCGCCGTCGCGCTGCACGCCGACACCGGCGAGGGCACGGCGGTGATCGGCCTCGGCGTCCGTGGCCGGGACGCCGCGCTGGCCCGGCGGGCCCTCGGCATGACGGCGAACGTCGTCCCGCTGCGGCTCGCCGTCGACCCGGCCGCCACCGTCGGCGGCCTGGTGGCGGCCACGGCGGACCGGGTCCGGGCCGCGCTGCGCCGCCAGCGGTACCGCTTCGAGGACCTGCTCCGCGACACCGCCGCCGCCCGGGGCGACCGGCCGCTGATCGGCCCCACCCTGAACCTGCTGCCGCTCGACCTGGGCCTGCGGTTCGGCGGGATCCCGGCCACCGTGCACGAGGTCTCGCCGGGCCTGCCCGAGGACTTCGCGCTCGGCGTCTACGACAACGGCCGCGCCACCCTGCCGGTGTTCGCCGACGCGGTCGGCGACTACCCCGAGGACACCGTCCGGGCCCACCTGGACCGGGTGCTCGACCTCGTGACGGCGCTGGCCGAAGCCCCCGAGGGGCTCCCGGTCGGCCGGCTGCGCACCGGCAGCGCCGTCGCCCTGCCAGCGCCGCGGCCTGCCCCCGCGCCGGCGCCGGACCGGACCGGCCAGGACGGCGACACCCTGGTCTCGCTGTTCGAGCAGCAGGCCGCCACCCGCCCGCGGGCACCGGCCGTGGTGCTGGGGGAAACCGTCCTCACCTACCGCGAACTCGACCTGCGCGCCGACCGGTTGGCCCGCCGGCTCGCCGCCCGGGGCGTGCGCCGCGGCGACCTGGTGGGCGTCGCCCTGCCTCGCTCGCCGGACCTGGTGGTCGCGCTGCTCGGAGTCCAGAAGGCCGGCGCCGGCTACCTGCCGCTGGATCCGGACTACCCGGTCGAGCGGCTGCGCGCGACCATCGAGGACGCCGCGCCCCGGCTCGTGGTGACGGACGACTCCGCCCGGGCGGCGCTGCCCGACGGCGTCGAGACCCTGCCCGTCGACGGCGCGGACGAGCCCGCCGACCGGACGCGGCCGCAGCGCTCCGGCCCGGACGGTGTCGCCTACGTCATCCACACCTCCGGTTCCACCGGCCGCCCCAAGGGCGTCCTGGTCACCCACCGCAACGTCACCCGGCTGCTCGCCACCACCGCCGACCGGTTCGGCTTCGGACCGGACGACACCTGGACCCTGTTCCACTCCTACGCCTTCGACTTCTCGGTCTGGGAGCTGTGGGGAGCCCTGCTGCACGGCGGCCGCCTGGTCGTCGTCCCCCGGGACACCGCCCGCTCGCCCGAGGAGTTCCTGCGCCTGCTCGCCGACGAGCGCGTCACGGTGCTCAACCAGACCCCCTCGGCGTTCACCCAGCTGGCCGCCGCCGACGCCGCCCACCCCGGCCCGAGCGCCCGGCTCGCCCTGCGGTACGTCATCTTCGGCGGTGAGCAGCTCGAACCCTGGCGGCTCGCGGACTGGTACCTGCGGCACCCGCAGGACGCGCCCCGGCTCGTCAACATGTACGGCATCACCGAGACCACCGTGCACGTCACGGCCGGCGACCTCGACGCCGCCGCCGTGGCCTCGGGCGCCGCCACCATCGGCCGCCCGCTGCCCGACCTGCGGGCGTACCTGCTGGACGCCGCCCTGCGGCCGGTGCCCGACGGCCTGCCCGGCGAGCTGTACGTGGCCGGCCCCGGCCTGGCCCGCGGCTACCTCGGCCGCCCCGCGCTGACCGCCGCCCGCTTCACCGCCGACCCGTACGGCCCGCCCGGCAGCCGGATGTACCGCAGCGGGGACCGCGCCCGCCGCCGCCCCGACGGCGAACTCGAACACCTCGGCCGCACCGACCGGCAGGTGAAGATCCGCGGCTACCGCATCGAGCCGGGGGAGATCGAGGCCGTGCTCGCCGCGCTGCCCGGCATCTCCGGCGCCGCCGTCCTCGCCACCGAACGGGAGCCCGGGCACAAGGCGCTGACCGCCTACCTGCTCGGCACCGAGGAGGCCGTCCGCGCGGCCGCCGACCACGCCCGCGCGTCGCTCCCGGACCACCTGGTGCCCGCGGCCTTCGTCGCCGTCGAGGCCTTCCCGCTGACCGCCAACGGCAAGCTCGACGAGCACCGGCTGCGGGCCCTGGAGGCCAGGGCGGCGGACGGCCGGGGCCGGGCGCCCAGCGGCGAGCACGAGACCCGGCTGCACCGGCTGTTCGGCGAACTCCTCGGGGCCGAGGGCTTCGGCGCGGACGAGAGCTTCTTCGCCCTCGGCGGCGACTCCCTCTCGGCGAACCGGCTGGTGGTCCGTGCCCGGGCCGAGCTGCCCGCCGAGCTGTCCGCCGGACTGACCATCCGGGACGTCTTCGCGGCCCCCACCGTGGCCGGCCTGGCCGCCCGGATCGGCGCCCGTGGCGCCGCCCGCAGGGGTGAGGCGGCGGCCGGCCGGGAACTCCCGCAGCGCCCGCAGGCCGGCCCCCGGCCGGAGCGCATCCCGCTCTCCCACGCCCAGCGCGGCCTGTGGTTCCTGCACCGGCTCGGCGAGCAGGCGTCGACCTACCACATCCCGCTCGCCGCCCGGCTGACCGGGCCGCTCGACCTGGCCGCGCTACGGGCCGCCGCCGGCGACGTCCAGCAGCGGCACGAGAGCCTGCGCACCGTGTTCCCGGCCACCGACGGGCAGCCGTACCAGCGGATCCTCGACGACCCGCCCCTCCCGCTGACCGTCCGGCAGCTGGACCCCGCCGGCCTGGACGCGGCGGTGCACGAGGAGGTCCACCGGCCCTTCGACCTCGAACAGGGCCTGCCCTGGCGGCTGGTGGTGTTCACCGCCGGGCCCGGCACCCACCTGCTGCTGATCGTCCTGCACCACATCACCGCCGACGAGCAGTCGCTGGGCCCGCTGACCCGCGACCTCGCCGTCGGCTACGCCGCCCGGGCCCGCGGCCGGGCCCCCGAGTGGCCCCGACTGCCGCTCCAGTACGCCGACTTCACGCTCTGGCAGGGTCGGGAGCTCGGCCCGGCCGACGAGCCCGACAGCCCGCTGGCCACCGAACTGGCGCACTGGCGCGAGACCTTGCGCGGCGCACCGGAGCGCACCGCGCTGCCGGTGGACCATGAGCCGCCGCCCGGCGCGGCCCTGCGCGGGGCCGCTGCCGAGTTCCAGTGGGACGCCGAACTGGTCGCCGCAGCAGCTGAGTTGGCGGCCGGCCGGGGAGCCACCCTGTTCATGGTGCTGCACGCGGCCGTCGCCTGCCTGCTGGCCCGCTCCGGAGCGGGCACCGACCTCGTCCTCGGCACGGTCACCGCCGGCCGCGCCGACCCGGCCCTGGACGACCTGGTCGGCTACTTCGCCCAGCCGCTCGCCCTGCGCACCGACCTCTCGGGCCGCCCGGGCTTCGCGGAGCTCGTCGACCGCGTCCGGCACGCCGACCTCACCGCCTTCGCCCACGACCAGGCGCCCTTCGACCGGGTGGTGGACGCCCTCGCACCCGACCGGGAACTCGGCCGCCACCCGCTGTTCCAGGTGATGATCACCCTGCACGGCGGACGCCAACCCGCGCTCACCCTGCCCGGACTGTCCGGCGCACCGCACCGATTCGAGCGGGTGATGGCCAAGTTCCCGCTGCTCTTCGAGTTCGCCGAACAGCCGGACGGCACGGTGCGTGGCGTCCTGGAGTACAGCACCGGCCACTTCCGTCCCGAGACCGCCGACCGCCTGGCGCAGGGCCTCGGCCGCCTGCTGGCGGCCGTCCTGGCCGACCCGGCGGCACCCGTCGACGCCCTTGGCAGCCTCGACCTGCCCGGCACCCTCGACCTGTCCGACACCCCGGGCCCGGCCGGCCGCCCGCTCCCGGCGTCCGCCGCCGCCCGCCCGCAGCCTGTCACCCGCCCGGAGGGCGGCTCGCCCGCCGAGGAGCAGCTGCGGACCCTGTTCGGCAGCGTCCTCGGCCGGGCGCGGCCCGGGCCGTCGGAGGGGTTCTTCCGGCTCGGCGGGGACAGCATCCTGGCGATCCAACTGGCCACCCGGGCCCGGTCGGCGGGCGTGCTGATCACGCCGAAGGACGTGTTCACCCACCAGACCCCGCGCGCCCTCGCGGCCGCCGCGGCCGTCGTCCCGGACCGTGTCCGTGCCCCGGCCGCCCGCCCGGCGGTGCCCGCGCCCCCGGGCGGGGTGCTGCCGCCCACCCCGATCGCGGACTGGCTGGCGGCCCGCGGCGGACCGATCCACGGCTACGCTCAGTCCCTGCTGTGCGAGGTGCCGCCCGGCGCCACCGAACACACCCTGAGCGCCGCCCTCCAGCAGCTCGTCGACCACCACGACGCGCTGCGGACCCGCCTGACCGGGGCCCCGGGCGAGCCGCTCGCCTTCGAGATCCGGCCCGCCGGGACCGTCCCGGCGGCCCCGCTGCTGCACCGGATCGACCTCGCCCGCGAGGGCCTCGCCACCGCCCCCGGCCGCGACCCGGCGCCCGCCCTGCTGGAACTCGTCGCGGAACAGCGGCACGACGCCCGCCGCCGCCTCGACCCCTACCGGGGCGAACTGCTGCGGGCGGTCTGGTTCGACGGCGACCAGGGCGGCCTGCTGCTGATGGTGATCCACCACCTCGCCGTCGACGGCGTCTCCTGGCGGATCCTGCTCGACGACCTCGCCCGGGCCCACCGGGCCGCCGCCGACGGCCACCCGGCCGACCTCGCCGCCGTCCCCGTCACGGCCGCCGACTGGGCCCGTGCGCTGCGGGCCGCCGAGGCCGACCCGGCGGTCGCCGCCGACCGCGACCACTGGCACGGCCTGCTGACCGCCGGCACCGGGACCATCGGCACCCGGCCGCTGGACCGCACCCGGGACACCGTGGCCGGGGCCGCGACCCTGCGCACCACCCTGGGCGGCGGCCCGACCGCCGCCCTGCTGACCGACCTGCCCGACCGACTCGGCGCCGCCGTACCGGAGATCCTCCTCGGCGCGCTCGCCGCCGCCCTGCGCGGCTGGCGCGCCCGCGGCGCCGACGGTCCGCTCCTGGTGGACGTCGAGGGCCACGGCCGCGACCCGGAACTCGCGGCCCTCGACGGCCTTGACCTCTCCCGGACGCTGGGCTGGTTCACGGTCATCCACCCCGTCCTGCTGGACACCGGCCCGGCCGGACCCGACACCGGGGGAGCGGCCCGCGCCGACGACCTCGCCCCCGCCGACGACCCGGCCCCCGCCGACGAACTGGCCCGCGCCGTCGCGGCCGCGCGGCGGCGCCTGCGTGCCACCCCCCACCGGGGCCTGACGTACGGGCTGCTCCAGCGGTCCGGCGCGCTGCCCGACCGCCCGGCCCCGATCGCCTTCAACTACCTGGGCCGCTTCGACACCACCCGACGCGGCCCCTGGCAGCCCGTCCCCGGCACCCTGCGGGGCGAGGCCGACCCCACCCTGCCGCTCGCCCACACCCTCTCGGTCGACGCCTTCGTGGAGACCGGCCCGGACGGCCCGCGGCTGCGGGTCGAATGGGCCTGGCCGGCCGGCGTGCTGGCCGCCGACGCGGTGGCCGAACTCGCCGCCCGCTGGGAGCAGGCCCTCACCACCCTGTCGTCCGTCGGCCCGCCCCGGGCCGGGGGGCCCGCAGCCGCCGCCCAGCCCGAGGCGCCCGCCGAGGCGCCCGCCGAGGCCGCCGTCCTGCTGCCCGCCACGCCGCTCCAGGCCGGCCTGCTGTTCCACTCCCGTTACGCCGCCCACGACGGCCGCCGCGACCCGTACCTCGTGCAGCTCGTCCTCGACCTCACCGGCGCGATCGACCCGGAGCGGCTCCAGGACGCCGCCCGGCGGCTGCTCGCGCGCCATCCGCAGCTCGCCGGGGCCTTCACCAGCGGCGAGTCCGGCCCGCCGCGGCAGGTCGTGCCGGTCGAGGTGACGCTGCCCTGGCGCACCGTGGACCTCACCGGACGGGCGGAGGGGGAGCAGTCCGCCGACGCCCGGCGGCTCGTGGCGGAGGACCGCCGGCCGTTCGCGGTCGACACCCCGCCGCTGATCCGGTTCACCCTGCTGCGGCTGGCCGCCGACCGGTGGCGGCTCGTCTTCACCCACCACCACCTGCTGCTGGACGGCTGGTCGGTGCCGATCGTGCTGCGCGAGCTGCTCGCGCTGCACCAGGGCGTCGACCTGCCCCCGGCGCCGTCCTACCGCCGCTACCTCGACTGGCTGGCCGGGCGCGACGACGCGGCCGCGCGCGGCGCCTGGCGCGTCGCCCTCGCCGGGGCCGAGCCCACCCGGGTCGGCCGGCCCGCGCCGGCCGGCGGCGAGGGCGCCGACGACGGCCCGTCGACGAGCGTCTTCACCCTGCCCGCCGGGCTCACCGCCGGGCTGCGGGCGCGCGCCGCGCAGTGGGAGGTGACCCTCGGCTCCCTGGTGACGACGGCGTGGGCGCTGGTGCTCTCCCACCTCACCGGCCGCGACGACGTCCTGTTCGGCACCACCGTCGCCCAGCGCCCGGCCGAACTGCCGGAGGCGGACCGGCTCGTGGGCCTGCTGATCAACACCGTGCCGGTCCGGGCCCGGCTGCACCCGGGCGAGCCGCTGCGCGAGCTCGCCGCCCGGCTCCAGCGGGAGCGCACCGCGTTGCTGGACCACGAGCACCTGGGCCTCACCGAGGTGGAGGAGGCCGCCGGTGCCGGGCGGCTCTTCGACAGCTCACTGGTGTTCGAGAACTACCCGCTGGACGAGGCCGGGTTCGTCGAGCCCGCGCCGGGCCTGCGGATCGGTGCCGTCGAACCGTTCGACGGCACCCACTACCCGCTCTCGCTGGTGGTGCTGCCGCGCCGGGGCGGCCTGGACGTGCGGCTCCAGCTGCGGCCCGCCGAACTGGACCGGTACCTCGACGCGGACCGGCTGCGCACCTTGCTGACGGCCGCCTGCGCCGCCCTGGCTGGCTCTGGCGCGGACGCGCTGACCACCGGCCGGGTCGACCTGCTGCCGCCCGTCCAGCGGGCGGGGCTGCGGGCCTGGGGCACCGGCCCGGCGGCCGACGCCGAACCGGTGTCGGTGGGCGCGCGGTTCGAGCGGCTGGCGGCCGACCACCCGGAGCGGATCGCCCTGCGCCACGTCGACGGCGCCACCGCGAACGCCACGGGTACCGCCACCACCACGTACGGCGCGCTCAACGCCGACGCCAACCGGCTGGCCCACCACCTGGCCGGCCTCGGGGTGCGGCCCGGCACCCGGGTCGCCGTACGGCTGCCGCGCTGCCCGGAGGTGCCGGTGGCGATGCTGGCGCTGGCCAAGCTCGGCGCCGTCTGCGTCCCGCTGCACCCGGGGTTCCCGGCCGAGCGGCTGCGCGCGCTCGCCGCCGAGGCGGGCGCCGAACTGCTGCTGGACGCCCAGGTGTTGGCGGCGGTCCGGCGGGCGGGCGGGAGCGCGGGCAACCCCGGCGTGGAGGTGCCGCCCGGGCAGGTCGCCCAGTTGCTGTACACCTCGGGCTCGACCGGCCGCCCCAAGGGCGTGGCGGTCACCCACCGCAACATCCTCGCCCTGGCCGACGACCCGCTGTGGCACGGCCCCGACCACGACCGGGTGCTGTTCCACTCGCCGCAGGCCTGGGACGCCATGGTGTACGAGCTGCTCATGCCGCTGCTGACCGGCCGTCAGGTGGTGGTGGCCCCGCCGGGAGAGCTGACCCCGGCGGACTACGCCCGGGCCGTCGAGCGCGGCGGTGCCACCGCGGCCTGGCTGACGGCGGGCCTGTTCGACCTGCTGACCGAGCAGATCCCGGCGGCCCTGGCCCGGTTGCGCCTGATCTGCACCGGCGGCGACGTCGTCCCCCCGGCGGCGCTCGCCCGGGCCCGGCGGGCCGCGCCCGGCCAGCGGCTGCTGGACCTGTACGGGCCGGTGGAGAGCACGACCTTCGCCCTGGGCCACGAAGTCCCGGCGGGCCCGGTCCGCGAGGGCGAGGCCGTCCCGATCGGCCGCCCGCTCGCGGGGACGAGGGTGCTGCTGCTGGACGCCGCGCTGCGCCCGGTGCCGCCGGGCGTCCCCGGCGAGATCCACCTGGGCGGCGAGGGCCTGGCCGCGGGCTACCACGGCGCCCCGGCCCGGACGGCCGAGCGCTTCGTCGCCGACCCGTACGGCCCGCCGGGCGGCCGGCTGTACCGCACCGGGGACCTGGGCCGGTGGGACACCGAGGGCCGGCTGCACTTCCTGGGGCGCGTGGACCGGCAGGTGAAGATCAACGGGTTCCGGATCGAGCCGGGAGAGATCGAGGCCGCGCTGTGCGCCGAGCCGGAGGTCACCGCCGCCCGGGTGGTGCCGCACGGGGCGGGCCCGGCGGGCCGCTCGCTGGTCGGGTACGTGGTCGCCGACCGGCCGGTGGCCGCCGGCGAACTGCGCCGCCGGCTCGCCGGGCGGCTGCCGCGCCACCTGGTGCCCGCCGTGCTCGTCCCGGTCGACGCGCTGCCGCTGGACGCCAACGGCAAGGTCGACACGACCGCCCTGGGCCCGCCGCAGCGGTCGGCCCCGGGGCCGACCCGCTCGCCCCGCCGGGAGGTCCTGGCGGCGCTGTTCGCGGAGGTGCTGCGGGTGCCGGCGGTCGCGCCGGAGGACGACTTCTTCGCGCTCGGCGGCAACTCGATCGCCGCGATGCGGCTGGCCGGGCGGATCCGGTCCACCCTGGGGGTCGACGTGCCGCTCGGCGAGCTGTTCGACGCGCCCACGGTAGCCGGGCTGGACCACCGGCTCGACCGCGCCGCCCGTACCGACGGCACCGGCGGCAGCGCCCCGGCGCTCGGCGACCGGACGGCCCGGCCCGACCGGCTGCCGCTCGCCCCCGCCCAACTGCGCCTGTGGACGGCCAACTACCTGGGCGAGCACCGCCCGGACTACCTCACCACCCTGGCCCTCGACCTCACCGGCGGGCTCGACCCCGCCGCGCTGCGGGCCGCCCTCGGCGACCTGGTGGCCCGGCACGAGGCCCTGCGGACCGTCCTGCCGTACGGCCCGGACGGCCCCGAGCAGCGCATCCTCGCGCCCGCCGATGCCCCGCCCGCCGACGCCGACCTCGCCGAGGCCTTCCTCGCCGCCGTCCCGTCCGCCGCGCCCCGCTTCCTCGACGTCCCGCCGGAGCGGCTGGACGCCTGGATCGCCGCCGAACTCGACCTCGGCTTCGACCTGTTGACCGAACCGCCGCTGCGCACCGCCCTGCTGCGCAGCGGCCCCGACCGGCACACCCTGCTGCTGGTGCTGCACCACGCGACGGTGGACGGGCACGCGCTCGAACCGCTGCTGGCCGACCTGCGGTCCGCCTACCGGGCCCGGGCGGCCGGCGGGGCGCCGCGCTGGCCGTCGCCCGCCGTCCAGTACGCCGACCACGCCCTGTGGCTGCGGCGGCGGCTCGGCGACGAGGACCGCCCGGAGAGCCCGGCCGCCCGGCAGGCCGCCTACTGGAAGGGCGCGTTGGCCGCCCTGCCGCCGTGGCGGGGCCTGCCGGACGCCACCGGCGCCCCGGGCGCCGGGCCGGGCGCGGCCGGCACCGTCCGCTTCGCCCTGGACCTGCGGGAGCACCGCCGGCTGGCCGCCGCCGCCCGGGCCTGTTCGGCCGGCACCGGGATGGTGGTGCAGGCGGCGTTCGCCGCCGCGCTGGGCGACCTCGGCGCGGGGCACGACCTCCCGATCGGGGTGCCGCTGGCCGGCCGGGACGACGAGGTGCTGGACGGCGTGGTCGGCTGCCTGGTCAACACCGTGGTGCTGCGGGTCGACACCTCCGGCGGCCCGACGGCCCGCACCCTGGTCGGGCGGGTCCGGGAGCGGCTGCTGGCCGCCCACACCCATCAGGACCTGCCGTTCGACCGGGTGGTGGAACTGGTCAACCCGGCCCGGCAGGCGGGCCGCCAGCCGCTGTTCGGGGTGGCGCTCTCCCATCTGGTGCGGGCCGAACCGGCCGACGGCGGGCGGTGGGCCGACGCCGTGACGGTCGCCGAGCGGCCCGTCCCGGTGGCCCGCACCGCCGTCGACCTGCTGCTCCAACTGGTGGAGCGGCGGACCGCGGACGGCGCACCCGGCGGGCTGGAGTGCGCCCTGGTACACGCGCTGGACGGCTGCGACGAGCCGACCGCCCGGCGGGTGGTGGCCGCCTTCCGACGGCGGGTCACCGAGTTCTGTGACGAGTTGAACAACGAGTCGAACGACGAGGTCAACGTCGAGCTCAACGTCGAGCTCAACGTCGAGCTCAACGTCGAGCTCAACGGCGAGCTCGACGACGAGTCGGCCGACGAGTTGAACGACCTTGCCCACGTGCACGACCACAACCATGAAGTGAGGGCCCGATGAGCAGCACCAACCCCTTCGACGACGAGCAGGGCGCGTTCCTGGTCCTGGCGAACGAGGAGAACCAGCACGCGCTCTGGCCCGCCTTCGTCGACGTGCCCGCCGGTTGGCGCAGCGTGTTCGGCGAGGAATCCCGGCAGGCCTGCCTGGATTACGTCGAGAAGAACTGGACCGACCTGCGTCCGCGCAGTCTGGCCGAGGCGATGGACGCCCGCGTCGACTGAGCGCGATCGGCCGGTCCATCAGGGCTGTTCCGCCCTGGCTTAAGGATCTTCCGTCCCCCGCAAGCGAGCTGACAGCATGTCATGGACGGGCGCGGGGCCGGCCCGCAGGAACGAGTGCGGCGCGCCTGGGTTTCCCCCACGCCCGGCCGCGCCGCCGGCGAGCCGGCCCCGGAGCCCCGCAGGCACCCGATTGCCGCCCGTCCGGACCGCAGCGGCACCGCCCGTTGTCCGAAGCCCTCACGAGGAGTCACCGATGAACGCTGTCACCCCGCGCCCCGCCGAGCGCACGGCCCGGCCCCGGCACTACCTGATGTGCCGCCCCAGCCACTTCGAGGTCACCTACGCGATCAACCCGTGGATGGACCCGGCGAAGCCGGTCGACACCGGGCTCGCCGTGGCGCAGTGGGAGCGGCTGTACGCGCTCTACCAGGAGCTCGGCCACCGGGTCGACCTGATCGACCCGATCCCGGGCCTGCCCGACATGGTCTACGCCGCCAACGGCGCCACCGTGGTGGACGGCAAGGTGCTCGGCGCCCGCTTCCGCAACGCCGAACGCGCCGCCGAGGGCCCCGCCTACCTGGAGTGGTTCCGCGCCAACGGCTACCCCGAGCTGCACGACCCGGAGCACGTCAACGAGGGCGAGGGCGACTTCCTGGTCACCGCCGAGTACGTGCTCGCCGGGCGGGGCTTCCGCAGCACGCCGGCCGGCCACGCCGAGGCCCAGGAGTTCTTCGGGCGCCCGGTGATCGGCCTGGAGCTGATCGACCCGCGCTACTACCACCTGGACACCGCGCTGGCCGTCCTGGACGGCGACGAGATCATGTACAACCCGGAGGCCTTCTCCGCGGGCAGCCGCGAGGTGCTGCGCCGGCTGTTCCCGGACGCGGTGCTGGCCGACGCCGGCGACGCCGCCGTGTTCGGCCTCAACGCGGTCAGCGACGGCCTGCACGTGTTCCTGCCGGAGGCGGCCACCGGCCTCGCCGACAAGCTGCGGGAGCGCGGCTTCGAGCCGATCGGCGTCGACCTGTCCGAGCTGCTCAAGGGCGGCGGCAGCGTCAAGTGCTGCACCCTGGAGCTGCGCCACCGCGCCTGACCGCTGCCCGTCCGCCCGTCCGCCCCTTCGCCCGCCTCCGTGACGCCGGGGGCGGACGAACGGGGCGGACGCGGGCCGTGCGACCACCCCGTACCAACGCGACGGGCCGCGCGGGCCTCCCCCCGAGGAGGTCCGCGCGGCCCGTCGGCGTCGCGCCCCGGTGCCGCCGCCCGACGACGGCGGCCCGGTGGCGGCTCAGTCCGGCCGCCCCGCGCGCGGCGGCCCGCTCTCGGCCCAGCGCTTCAGCAGGGCGGCCGCCGCGCCCGAGTCGACCGCCTCGGCGGCCCGGGGCAGCACGGCCGCCAGCCGCTCGACGACCGGCCGCTCGGAGGGCGTCAGCGCCGCCAGGCCGGCCGCCGCGGACAGCAGGACGGCGTCACGGACGGGGCCCTGCTCGCCGTCCAGGACGGCGTGGACCACGCCCGCGTTGTGGGCCGCGTCGCCGCCGCGCAGCGCGTCCGGGGCCGCCGTCGCGATCCCGAGCTCGCGCGGGTCGAGCCGCTCCTGCACGAACCGGCCGGTGGTCGCCGTCCAGACCGTCGAGGTGGTGGAGACGGACAGTTCGTCGAGGCCGTCGTCGCCCCGGAAGACCAGCGCGTCCACGCCCTGGCGGGCGAACACGGCGGCGATCAGCGGGCCCAGCCGGGGATCGGCGACGCCGACCGCCATGGCCGTGGGCGAGGCCGGGTTGGTCAGCGGGCCCAGCGCGTTGAACGCCGTCGGCACGCCCAACTCCTTGCGGGCGACGGCCGCGTGGCGGAACGCCGGGTGGAAGGCCGGGGCGAAGCAGAAGCCGATCCCGACCTCGCGCACCGAGCGGGCCACCTCCTCGGCCGAGAGCTCCAGCGCGATGCCGAGCCGCTCCAGCACGTCCGCCGAGCCGGAGGCGGAGGAGGCCGAACGGTTGCCGTGCTTGACCACCCGGGCCCCGGCGGCCGCCGCCACGATCGCGGCCATGGTGGACACATTCACGGTCTTCGCGCCGTCCCCGCCGGTGCCGACGATGTCCAGTGTCGGCCCCGGCACGTCGACCCGCACCGTGTGCTCGCGCGCGGCCCGGACCAGCCCGTCGACCTCCTCGGCGGTCTCGCCCTTGGCCCGCAGCGCCACCAGGAACCCGGCCAGCTGCGCCGGTGCCGCCTCGCCGCGCATCACCCGGTCCATCGCCCAGGCGGTGTCGGCGGTGCTCAGGTCCGTCCCGCCGATCAGCGCCGTGAGCAGCTGCGGCCAGCTGCGCGATTCACCATTCCCTGTCACTGGTCACCCATTTCCGCTCGTCGGTTCCGATGTGCGTGCGGTCAGCGCCCGGCGCCGACCGCGAGGAAGTTCTCCAGCAGCTGCATGCCACCGGTGGTGGTGATGCTCTCGGGGTGGAACTGCACCGACTCGATGGGCAGGCTGCGGTGCCGCATGCCCATGACGTAGCCGTCGTCGTCGGCGGTCGCGGTGAGTTCCAGGTCCTCGGGCAGCGGCTGGGTGACGATCAGGGAGTGGTACCTGGTCGCGGTGAGGCTGTTGCCGAGGCCGGCGAACAGGCCGCGCCCGTCGTGCGTCACGGTGCTGGTGCGCCCGTGCATCAGCCGGTCGGCGACCTGGACCCGCCCGCCGAACGCCAGGCCGATCGCCTGGTGGCCCAGGCACACGCCGAGCAGCGGGACCTTCCCGGCGAAGTGGTGGACGAGCTCGACGTGGCCGGAGGCCGCCGGGTGCCCGGGGCCGGGGCCGAGCACGACCGCGTCGGGCGCGGTCGCGGCCAGCTGCTCGGGGGTGCGGGTGTGCGAGCGGACCACCTCGGTGTCCGCGCCGAGCGCCCGCAGGTACTGGTCGATGATGTGGACGAAGCTGTCCCGCGCGTCCACCAGCAGAACCTTCACGCCGTCAACTCCTCACCCGTCAGCGCCCAGTAGGCGGCGCCCAGCTTCGCCAACGTCTCGTTCCACTCGCCCTCGGGGGTCGAGTCGGCGACGATCCCCGCGGAACTCTGCACGGAGTACACCGCGCCGTCGTGCGCGATCGTGCGGATGCACAGCGCCAGTTCGCTCCAGCCGCCGACGTCGATCAGGCCGACGGCACCGGCGTAGGCTCCGCGCGGCTCCCGCTCGATCTCGTGGATGATCTCCATGGCGCGCAGCTTCGGCGCGCCGGTCATGGTGCCGGCCGGGAAGGTCGCGCACAGCGACCGCCACACGTCGGCGTCCTCCTCCAACTCGGCGCTGACCGTGGACACCAGGTGGAAGACGTGCGAGAAGGTCTCCACCACCATCAGGTCGTCGGCCGTCAGGGTGTGCGGCTTGCAGACCCGGCTGATGTCGTTGCGGGAGAGGTCGACCAGCATGACGTGCTCGGCCTGCTCCTTGGTGCTCGCCAGCAGGGCCTTGATCCGCCGCTCGTTCTCCTCCTCGTCCTGGTCGCGACGGGTGGTGCCGGCGATCGGGCGCATCACGATCCGGCCGTCCTCGATCCGGAACAGCAGCTCGGGGCTGGCGCCGATCAGCGTGCCCTCGCCGTTCGGGAGCAGGTACATGTGCGGGGAGGGGTTGCGCGAGCGCAGCCGCCGGTAGACCTCGACCGGCGTCAGCGCGGTGCGGACGTCGATCCGGTGGCCGACCTGGATCTGGTAGATGTCGCCGACCCCGATGTGCTCCAGGCAGCGCCGGACCCAGCCGTGGAAGGTGTCGCGGTCCACGCTGTCGTGCACGGACTGCGGGCGGACGGCCGGCGGGCACGCGGCCTGCGGCTCCTGCCCGGCCGCTTCCCGGGCCGCGCCCGCGAGGTCGTGGCGGCCGTGCTCGCCGAAGGCCGGGCTGTCGGCGGTCCGCAGGACCGGCGCGCCGTCGGTGCCGTAGTGCACGCTGTCGCGGAACAGCGTCAGCACGGCGTCCGGGCGGGCCGGCGGCAGCGCCCGGGCGGGCAGGTCCTCCATGTGCCAGGCCGCGTCGTAGCCGAACCGGGCCAGGAAGCCGAAGTGGAAGCGGTCGCCGGGCAGGCCCGGCTCCAGGCCGAACAGGCCCTGCGCGCGCCGCAGGAACTCCCAGACGCGGGCCGGCTCGGGGGCCTCCAGCCGCGCGGGGGCGTCCGCGGCGGGGGTGAGGCCCGCCGCCTCGGCGGTCGCCCGCAGCACCGGGGCGAGCTCCGCGATCCCGTCGATCTCCAGGTACGAGCCGTACAGCCGGATCTCGGCGAGCGGGCCGCAGCCGAGCACCGCGGGCCCGCCCTGCCGGCCGGACTCGGTCAGGCTCTCCAGCAGGTACACCTGCTCCGCGCCGAGCCGGTCGCCCAGCCGCGTGTACAGCTCCAGCGGGTCGTGCGGCGGCAGCGGCTCGGTGCCGAGCCGGACGGCGAACGGAGGGTGCGATGGCGCGTCTGGCATCGGAATCCTCATCGTGAATGGCCGGCTGGGTACGGCCGGTGAACCAATGGCCTCCAGTCAATCCGTTCGTCCCGGAAGGCGGTCAGACCAGTTCTCCGGTGCGGGAGCAGGCCAATTCGCGGACGCTTGACCTTCTTTCCGCGGCCGGGCTGCAATGAGCGGGCCAGCGATTTCCGTTCCCATCCGAGGGCCGTGATGAATCGAATTCCGCAGACCGGAGCACCTGCCGCCTGGCGTTCCCTGCCGGCGGCCCAGCAACCGCAGTGGCCGGACCAGGCGGCGCTGCGCGAGGTGGTCGCCGACCTGTCGGCCGCCCCGCCCCTGGTCCTCGCCGAGGAGTGCGACCGGCTGACCGACCGGATGGCCGCCGTCGCCGCCGGCGAGGCCTTCGTCCTCCAGGGCGGCGACTGCGCCGAGACCTTCGGCGGGCTCACCGCGGACGCGGTCACCGCCAAGCTGCGCACCCTGTTGCAGATGGCGGTGGTCCTGACCTACGCGAGCGGCGTCCCGGTCGTGAAGATCGGCCGGCTGGCCGGGCAGTACGCCAAGCCCCGCTCCCAGCCGGACGAGACCCGCGACGGCCTCAGCCTGCCCTCCTACCGGGGCGACGCGGTCAACGGCCCGGAGTTCACCGAGGCGGCCCGCCGCCCGGACCCGGCGCGGCTGCGGCGGATGTACGAGGCGTCGGCGGTCACCCTCAACCTGGTCCGCGGCTTCGCGGCCGGCGGCAGCGCCTCCCTCTACCAGGCCCACCAGTGGAACCGCGGCTTCCTGGAGGACTCCGCCGAGGCCCGCCGCTACGAGGAACTGGCCGACGGCGTGGACCGCGCACTGCGCTTCCTGCAAGCCTGCGGCTGCGACCCGGCCGGGCTGCTGGAGGCCGAGTTCTTCGCCAGCCACGAGGGACTGCTGCTGGACTACGAGCAGCCCCTCACCCGCACCGACCCGCGCACCGGGGCGCACTACGCCACCAGCGGGCACCTGCTCTGGGTCGGCGAGCGGACCAGGGGCCTGGACGACGCGCACATCGCGTACTTCGCCGGGATCCACAACCCGATCGCCGTCAAGCTCGGCCCCACGACCACCGCGGACGAGGTCCTCGGCTACGTCGACCGCCTCGACCCCGACCGCCGGCCCGGCCGGCTGACCTTCGTGGTGCGGATGGGCGCGGGCCGGGTGCGCGAACTGCTGCCGCCGCTGGTGGAGAAGGTCACGGCGGAGGGCGCCCGGGTCGCCTGGATCTGCGACCCGATGCACGGCAACACCGTCCAGACCGACGACGGCCGCAAGACCCGCCGCTTCGACGACATCCTGGGCGAGGTCGCCGGCTTCTTCGAGGTGCACCGGGAGCTGGGCACGCACGCCGGCGGCATCCACGTCGAACTCACCGGCGACGACGTCACGGAGTGCCTCGGCGGCGGCGACCAGGTCCGCGCCGAGGACCTGCACCAGCGCTACGAGACGGCCTGCGACCCACGGCTGAACCACCGCCAGTCCCTCGACCTCGCCTTCCGGGTCGCGGAGCTGATGAAGGCCTGAGAACCGCCCCGGGCCGCGGTTGGCCGGATCGGTGCGCGCCGATCCGGCCAACCGGCCTTTCCGCGCCGATTCCCCGTCGGTCACCCGGGGGCGCGGACGCCGATCGCAGTCCGTCAGGCGGCGTCTTTTGGGGAGAACTGAATATCGTTGACCCATTGACCGGGCCGTCCTTAGAGTGCCTTGCGATCCTGCGCCTATTCCTCTGGGGGGAGTGGAAACGGTGGGGTACCGACCTGGTTCCGGCATACGCCACGACGGCAGTTCCTCACCCGTGCCCCGGGTCGAGTACCGCATTCTCGGCCCGCTCGAAGCGCTCGTCGACGCCAGGCCGCTGAACCTCGGCGGGATCCGGCAGCAGACGGTGCTCGCCGCGCTGCTCCTCGACGTCAACCGGGTGGTCAGCGTGGACCGCCTGGTCCGCGCCCTCTACGAGGAGGCCCCGCCGGCCACCGCCCGCGCGCAGTTGCAGATCAGCGTCTCCGCCCTGCGCCGGCTGTTCGCCGTGCACGGCCTCTCCGACGTCATCACCACCCACCCGCAGGGCTACATGGTGAAGGCGGCGGACGCCCAGCTCGACCTGCTCCAGGCCCGCGACCTGGTCGGGAAGGCGCGGGCGCTGCGCGACCGGAAGGCGGCGGACCGCGACCGGACGGCGGAGGACCGCGACCGCAAGGCGGAGGCCGCCGCCCTCTTCCGGCAGGCGCTCGGACTGTGGCGCGGCGACCCCCTCGGCGGCCTGCCCAGCGAGGCGCTCCGGTCCGCCGCCGGCCAGCTCACCGAGCAGTGGGTCGGCGCCACCGAGGAGTGCGTCCAGCTCGAACTCGCACTCGGCCGGCACGGCGCGGCCGTCGGCGAACTCATCGGCCTGGTCGACGAGTTCCCGTTACGGGAGCGGCTGCGCGGCCAGCTGATGCTGGCGCTCTACCGCTCCGGGCGCCAGACCGAGGCGCTCCAGGTCTACCGCGACACCCGTCAGTGGATGATCGACGAACTCGGTGTCGAACCCGACCCCCGGCTTCAGCGGCTCGAACTCTCCATCCTCGCCGGCGACCCCCGGCTCGACCTGCCCGACGGCCGTCCGGCCGCCGCCCACGCCACCCCGGCCGCCGAGTCCGCCGCCGCGCCGTCCGTGGCCACCGCCGCCCCCGTCACCGTCCCGGAGATGCTCCCCGCCGACCTCGCCGACTTCACCGGCCGCGAGCACCTGCTCGCCGGCCTGCGCGAACGGCTGCTGCTCTCCTCCCACGACCAGTCCCGGCTCGCCGTCCCGATCGTCTCCGTCGTCGGCAAGGCCGGGGTCGGCAAGACCGCCGTGGCCGTCCACGCGGCCCACCAGATCGCCGCCGAGTTCCCCGGCGGGCAGCTCTTCGCCGACCTGCACGCCGGGGCCCCCGACACCGTCGGCCCGGCCCAGGTGCTGGAGCGCTTCCTGCGCGCCCTCGGCGTCAACGGCACCGCCATCCCCGACGGGCTGGAGGAGCGGGCCGAGATGTACCGGGCCCTGCTCGCCGAGCGCCGGGTGCTGATCGTCCTCGACAACGTCGCCACCGAGAGCCAGATCACCCCGCTGCTGCCGGGCAAGCCCACCTCGGCCGTGATCGTCACCAGCCGGCGGCACATCGGCAGCCTCGCCGGAGCCGTCCGGGTGGACGTCGACACCTTCGACCCCGACCAGTCCGCGGAACTGCTCGGCCGGATCGCCGGCCCCGCGCGGGTGGCGGCCGAACCGGAGGCGGCGAAGGCGCTGGCCGAACTCTGTGACCACCTGCCGCTGGCGCTGCGCATCGCCGGCGCCCGGCTCGCCGCCCGGCCGCACTGGGAGATCACCGAACTGGTGGAGCGGCTGGAGGACGGGACCCGCCGGCTCGACGAGCTCAAGTACGCCGACGTCGGCATCAGGGCCGGCCTCTCGCTCACCTACGAGAGCGTCAGCGAGGACGCCCGCCGGCTGCTGCGGCGGATCGCCCTGATCGACGAGGGGCCGTTCTCCACCTGGGTCGGCATGGCGCTGCTCGACCTGCCCGAGTACCAGGTCCAGGACCTGATCGACGAACTCTCCGACGCCCAGCTGCTGGACGCCGTCGGCACCGCGCCCGGACGCCACACCCAGTACCGGCTGCACAACCTGGTCCGGGTCTTCGCGCGCGAACGCCTCGTCGACGAGGAGAGCGTCGAGGAGCGGGAGTCCGCACTGGCCCGGGTGATCGGCTGCTTCCTCTACCTGCTGATCGAGGCGAGGCAGCGCGAGTACGGCCGCGACGTGCTGATCCGCGGCCGCGGCACCGCCCTGCACCCGCTGCCCGCCCGGACGGTGGACCGGCTGCTGGCCGAGCCGCTGCGGTGGTTCGCCCGGGAGCGGCCCATGCTCGTGCCCCGGGTCAGACAGGCGGCCATGATGGGCCTCACCGCGCACTGCTGGGAACTCGCCGTCACCGCCGTGACGTTCCTGGAGACCCACGGCCGGCTCGACGACTGGCGCGACACCCACGAACTCGCCCTCGCGGCCGCCCGCAAGGGTGGCGACCGGCTCGGCCAGGCCGCCGCACTGCACTCCCTCGGCTCGCTCGCGCTGACCCGGCAGAACTTCGCCGCCGCCGAGGAGCGCTTCCGCCAGGCCGCCGGGATCTTCACCGACCTCGGCGACGACCTCGGCTCCGCCCTCACCGCCCGCGGCCTCGGCTACCTCGCCCGGGTGGACGGCCGGATCGACGAGGCGACCGCCCACTACCAGGCCGCCCTCACCGTCCTGCGGGCGAGCGGCGGCTCCGTCGCCGTCGCCTACGTGCTGCACAACCTGGCCCAGCTCAAACTGGGCGAGGGCGACGAGGAGGGCGCCGGAGAGCTCCTCGACGAGGCGTTGCGGCTGAGCCGGGAGGGCCGCGGCCGGCGGGTCGAGGCCCAGGTGCTGCACCGGATGGGCCAGAGCCACCTGGAACGCGGCGGCTACGACCGGGCCCTGGAGGCCTTCTCCCGCGCCCTCGACGTCGTCCGGCTGATCGGCGATCACACCGGCGAGATCTACGCCCTGCACGGCATCGGGGCGGCCCGCCACCGGCTCGGCGAGAGCGGCGAGGCCGCCCACGCCCTGCACCGCGCCCTGCTCCTCGCGGAGGGCTCCAACGAGCGGCTGATCATGGGCCGGATCCTCGTCACCCTCGGTGAGTTGGCGCTCGGCACCGGGGAGGCCGACCTGGCGGTCCAGCACCTGCGGCGGGCCCGGCTGGTGTTCCGCCTCATGCGGACCCCCGCCGAGGAGGCCCGCACGCTCGACCTGCTGCGCTCCGCCCGGCTGGCCGCCGGCGACCCGGAGCCCCCCGCAGGCCCGGGTCCACCTTCCTAGTCGGCGATGAAGGCCACCGCGTAGTGGTTCAGCGAGAGGGTGAGGCTCACCCGGTGCCCCGACTCGCCGTCGGAGACCCGGAAGGTGGCCGCCACCTCGGGGTGCACGGTGAACAGGCCGAGCCCGCTGAAGTACCGGTCGACGTCGAACACCAGCCGGTAGAGGCCGCGCCCGCCGTCCGTCCCGCCCCACTCCTCGATCCGGCCGCTCGCGTCCGTTCTGCGCTCGACCACCGGCACCCACTCGTTGTCGACCAGCGACTCCAGTCTCGCGTCGAGGCCGACGGCGGTGCGCCCGTGGACGCTGTCCAGCGCTTCGACGATGACCCTCGCCATCAGCCCACCCGCCCCGGGCGCGGTAACCGGGCCGGCGGACGTTCCTCGGACGGGATATCTCGCATGAAAACCACTCCTTGCCTCAGTACACGATGCATTGGGAAAAGGGCGCGTCAAGCCTATTGTCAGGGGTCCCGCTATCGGCCCGCCATCGAATGATTATTTGTTCGAAAAGTCTTGACGGGCAGTGATTCCGGACCAGTAAAGTCACCGCTGCCAGCCACAATCCTCCGCCGCCGCACACCGCGACCTCCCGTCCGGTCGCCCGTCCGGCGGCGTTCCCGAAAGAGGCGGAAAATCCATGTCTCCGAAATCCGTCCCCACCGCACGGCGGCTCCGGGTATTCGACTCGACACTGCGCGACGGCGAACAGGCCCCGGGCAACGCGATGAACCCCGACCAGAAACTGGAGCTGGCCCTCGCCATCGAGGCGACCGGCGTGGACACCATCGAGGCCGGCTTCCCCAGCTCCTCACCGCGTGACTTCGAGGCGACCAGACTGATCGCGGGCGCGCTCACCACCGCCAAGGTGGCGACTCTCAACCGGGCCGTCCGCGCGGACATCGAGCTGGCCGCCGAGGCCGGCGGCGTCGAGCGCCACCAGGTCCAGATCATGGCCACCGGCAGCGACGTCCACCTGGAGCACAAGCGCGGCCTCACCCGGGCCGAGGGCCTGCACGAGATCATCGACAGCATCCGGTTCGCCCGCGAGCTGGGCTTCACCGACATCACGCTCGGCATCGAGGACGCCAGCCGGGGCAGCGACGACCTGCTGCGCCCGATGATCGAGGCCGGCATCGAGGAGGGCGCCGGCACGGTGGCGCTCGCCGACACCACCGGCTGCCTGATCCCGGCCGAGTTCGGCGCCCAGGTGGCGCGGGTCCGCTCCTGGATCCCGGACCACATCATCCTGTCCACCCACTGCCACCAGGACCTCGGACTCTCCCTCGCCAACGCCCTGGCCGGCGTCGAGGCGGGCGCGGACGAGGTGCAGGCCACCATCGCCGGCATCGGCGAGCGCGCGGGCAACACCCCGCTGGAGGAACTGGCGGCGGTACTGCTCTACAAGGGCGAGCAGCTCGGCCTGACCAGCCGGCTGCGCACCGAGAAGTTCTACGAGGCCTACCAGCTGCTGGCCCGGATCATCGGAATGTCGACGCCGCGCAACAAGGCGATATTCGGGGAGAACGCCTTCGCCACCCAGGCCGGAATCCACCAGGCCGGAATGCTGCGCAATCCGGTGACCTACGAATACGTCGAGCCGCACAGCTTCGGCCGGGAGCGCGGAATTCTCATCGGCCGGCACTCCGGGCGCAATGTGGTCCGCAACCTGTTCGACCAGATGGGAATCGGCGCCGAGCGCGACCTGCTCGACGAGATCTACGAGACCTACATCGCGGGCCGCGCCGACGGCACCTGCATCGAACTGGGCGAGCTGCGCGAGATCATCGCCGAGCGCCTGGAGCGCACCAGCGAGATGGCGGTGGCCAGCTGATGGGCGGCACCGAGCGCAACCTGATCGAGAAGGTCTGGCAGAGCCACGTCGTCGACCAGGCACCGGGCGAGCCCGACCTGCTCTACATCGACCTGCACCTGCTCCACGAGGCGAGTTCCCCGCAGGCCTTCGACGGCCTCCAGCTGGCCGGCCGCCGGGTCCGCCGGCCCGACCTCGCGCTCGCCCTCGAGGACCACAACGTGCCCACCAACACGCTGCTGGTCAAGGACGCGATGGGCAGCGCCCAGCTGGAGCGCCTGCGCGAGAACTGCGAGGAGCAGGGGATCGAGCTGTTCTCGCTCGGCGACGACCGGCAGGGCATCGTGCACGTGGTGGCGCCCGAACTGGGCTTCGTGCGCCCCGGCATGACCGTGGTGTGCGGTGACAGCCACACCTCCACGCACGGCGCCTTCGGGGCGCTCGCCTTCGGCGTCGGCACCAGCGACGTCGAGCACGTGCTCGCCACCCAGACGCTGGCGCTCCAGCGCCCCCGGACGATGTCCGTCGAGTTCGTCGGCGAGCCGCCGGCCGACGTCACGCCGAAGGACCTGATCCTCGCGCTGATCGCGCACATCGGCGCCAACGGCGCCAACGGCTACGCGATCGAGTACCGCGGCAAGGCCGTCGAGGACCTCTCCATGGAGGGGCGGATGACGGTCTGCAACATGAGCATCGAGGCGGGCGCCCGCGCCGGCCTGATCGCCCCCGACGACACCACGCTCGCCTACCTGCGCGAGCGCTGGGACCCGGCCGCCGAGGCCGACTGGGACGAGGCCGTCCGCTACTGGCAGTCCCTGCGCACCGACGAGGGCGCCGCCTTCGACCGCGTGGTCGAACTGGACGTCACCGGGCTCAAGCCCTTCGTCACCTGGGGCACCAACCCCGGCCAGGCCGTCCCGCTGGACGCCGCGGTGCCGGCGCCCGAGACCTTCGCGACCCCCGCCGAGCAGCAGGCCGCGCGCCGCGCCCTGGAGTACATGGGCCTCGAACCGGACGTCGCCCTGCGGGACGTCGAGATCAACACCGTCTTCCTCGGCTCCTGCACCAACGGCCGGATCGAGGACCTGCGGGCCGCGGCCGACGTGCTGCGCGGCCGCAAGGTCTCCGACCGGATCACCATGCTCGTCGTCCCCGGCTCGATGGCCGTCCGGGCCCAGGCCGAGGAGGAGGGCCTGGACCAGGTCTTCCTCGACGCGGGCGCGCAGTGGCGGCTCTCCGGCTGCTCGATGTGCATGGGCATCAACGCCGACCGCCTCCAGGGCATCCAGCGGGTCGCGTCCACCTCCAACCGCAACTACGAGGGCCGGCAGGGCACCCACGCCCGCACCCACCTGGTCTCGCCCGTCGTCGCCGCCGCCACCGCCGTGGTCGGCCGCCTGGCCGCGCCGACCGAGCTGTGACCGCGCCCGCCGGGCACACCCGCCCGACCCGCCCGACCCGTTCCACCCGCCCGACCCGTTCCACCCGCCCGACCCGTTCCACCCGACCGGCCTGTTCGACCCGTTCGACCGACCGCAGCCAGACCGACCAGCAGGGGGCAGAGGCATGAGGGAGCCGCTCACGGCGCACACCGGACAGGCCGTGGCCCTGTCCCGGGACGACGTCGACACCGACCAGATCATCCCGGCCGAGTTCTGCAAGCGGCTGACCAAGACCGGCTACGCCGACACCCTGTTCGGGCACTGGCGCAAGGAGCCCGGGTTCGTCCTGAACCAGCCGCAGCACCAGGACGCGAGCGTCCTGGTGGCGGGCCACAACTTCGGCACCGGCAGCTCCCGCGAGCACGCCGTGTGGGCCCTGCGCGACTGGGGTTTCCGGGCCGTCATCGCCACCAGCTTCGGCGACATCTTCCTGCGCAACGCGCTGAAGAACGGTCTGCTGGCCGTCGCCCTGCCGGTGCCCGTCGTCGCCGACCTCGCCGAACGCGCCCAGGCCGACCCGAAGTTCGAGATCACCGTCGACCTGGAGCAGCTGACCGTCGGCACCGACCTCGGGACCTGGGAGTTCGAGGCCGACCAACGCGCCCGCTGGCTGCTGCTCAACGGCCTCGACGACATCGACGTCACCCTGCGCAAGGCCGACGCGATCGCCGCCTTCGAGCAGGGCCGCCCGGCCTGGATGACCAGCATCACCCGCGGCGCCTTCTCCTCCCCGGACACCGCGAAGCAGCGCCGGGCCTCCTGACGACCGCACCCCCCGGCGCAGCTCCCAGGGCCGCGCGGCGGTGACCCTGCCCGACGCCCCCGGCCCGGCCGACCCGACCCACACCCGGCCGGCCCCACCCCAGAAACGGTGAGAGACCCATGACCAAGACAGTGACCGTCATCCCCGGTGACGGCATCGGCCCCGAGGTGACCAAGGAGGCCCTGGAGACCATCGAGTCGCTGGGCCTGGACCTCGCGGTCGACGTGCTCGACCACGTCAACGCCGACACCTACCTGCGGACCGGGGTCTCCCTGTCCGACGAGGACTTCGAGCGGATCAAGGCGAGCGACTCGGTGCTCTTCGGCGCCATCGGCGACCCCCGCGTGAAGACCTCGGACTACGGCCGCGGCGTCCTGCTGCGCCTGCGCTTCGACCTCGACCTGTACGTCAACCACCGCCCGGCCACCCTGCTCCAGGAACGGCTGAGCCCGCTGCGCGACGCCCGGACCCGCGCCATCGACGCCGTGATCGTCCGGGAGAACACCGAGGGCCTCTACACCGACATCGGCGGTGTGCTGCGCGGGAACACCGTGCACGAGATGGCCGTCGACGCGGACGTCAGCACCTACATGGGCGTCTCGCGGGTGATGGAGTACGCGTACTCGATCGCCGAGCGCGGCGTCTGCATGGTCGACAAGTCCAACGCCGTCCGGCACGGCGGCCAGGTGTGGCAGCGGGTGTTCCGCGAGGCCGCCGCGAAGTACCCCGCCATCAGCTCCACCCACCTCTACGTCGACGCCGCCGCGATGAAGCTGATCTCCGACCCGTCGCAGTTCGACGTGATCGTCACCAACAACTCGTACGGCGACATCCTCAGCGACCTGGCGGCCATGCTGGCCGGCGGCCTGGGCAACGCGGCCTCGGCCAACATCAACCCGGACACCGGGTTCGGCCTCTACGAGCCGGTGCACGGCAGCGCGCCCGACATCGCCGGCCAGGGCATCGGCAACCCCTTCGGCGCCATCCTCAGCTCCGCGCTGATGCTGGAGCGCCTGGGCTGGGCCGCCGAGGCGAAGGCGATCCAGCTGGCCGTCGGCACGGCCGTGGCCGAGGGCGCCTGCACGCCGGACCTCGGCGGCTCCCTCACCACCGAGCAGGTCGGCGCCGCGGTCAGGGCGGCCCTCGCGGCGGCCTGACGGCATGACCCGCCCCCACCCCCCACCCCCCAACCGCCGCCGTGGTCGCCCCACCGACCACGGCGGCCGGGTCCGTCCTCCCCGACACCGCCCGGCGGGCGGGCGTCCGAAGGCGGACCCAGGCCGCTCAGCCCCAGGGATTGTGCTCGTGCGATTCGCTGACCGCGGTACGGAACGTGGTGTGCTCGATCATCTCGTACGGACTCCAACTCCTGGACGGCGCGGCCGGTCGGCAGCGGTTGAAAGGATGGCTGAAGCCTGGCAGCTCCGGCCATCGGCCCGCTATCGACGCCCGCTGGGCACGCCTGCTGTCGACGCCCGCCGGGTACGCCCGCTGTCGACGCCCGCGCCCGGCCGGACGGCACCGGGCTCGGCGCCGCCGGGGCGGCGGGGCCGGCTCGGTAGGATCCTGGCATGGGTGCGCAGGAAGAGGCGTGGGACACGGACGCGGCGGAGCGGGCGGTCGCGGTGCTGAAGGCGGTCGCCGACCCCTCCCGGTACCGGCTGCTCTGGGCGCTGACCCGGCGGGAGCTGCCGGTCAGCGAACTGGCGGAGCTGCTGGGCGCGCACGTGGCGGCGACCTCGCAGCACCTGGCCAGGCTGCGGGCGGCCGGGCTGGTCGTCTCGCGCCGGGAGGGCACCCGGATCTTCTACCGGGCCGCCGAGGTGCGCGGCCTGCTGACGGAGGCGGCGCTGATCGCCAACGACCTGCCCGGGCGCGGTGACGGCGGTGACGGCGGCGGTACCGGCCCGGCCGCCGCGACGGCCGAGCAGCCGTTCGCCCGCGCCGTCCGCTCCGCTCGCCGCCGCCCGGCCACCGGCCAGGCCTGAGGCCCGTCCTAGGGCGTCTCCTCGTCGAGCCGGTACTCCCGCAGGGCGGCGTCGTAGCCGAACAGCCCGGCGTAGCGGCCCCAGTCGGTGGCGGTCTCCAGCTGCCGGTCGACCTGTTCGCTGGTGTAGTGGTGGGCGAGCAGGTCGCGGAAGAAGCCGGCGTGCACGGCGGTGCCGGGGCGGCCGCGCAGGCCGTTGGTGATCAGCCGGACCAGCGGGACGTCCACCGCGGCTCCGGCGAAGATGGTCCGGGACTCCTGGACGTCGGCTCCGGCGAAGGCGGTGCCGGCCTCGGTGAGCAGCAGGTCGTCGCCGTGGATCTCGGCGAAGCCGAGCAGGTCGAGGGCGTCGAGCTGGGGGAGCATGTCGTCGATGTCGAGGCCGAGTTCGTCGGCGAGGTCGGCGAGGTCGCAGCAGCCGCCGCGGTGGGCGATCATCGCGGCGAGGCCGGCGAGGCCGTCCACGCTGGCGGTGGGCAGCGGGGTGTTGGCGACGGTGCGCCGGTCGGGCCGGGCGCCGTCGGCGCGGCCGGGCAGGCGGGTCTCCTTGGGGCGTCCGGTCATGATCCGGTAGACCCGGTCGACGAGTTCGTCGAAGGCGGCGGCGTCGCGGTCGCGGGGCCGGTCGAGGTCGACCTCGACGGTCTCCCGGATGGTGCCGTACGGGCGGGAGCCGAGGACGACGATGCGGTCGGCCATCAGGACCGCCTCCTCGATGTTGTGGGTGACCAGCACGACGGCGCGGGTGGGGAACTGGCCGGACTCCCACAGTTCCAGCAGTTCGCCGCGCAGGTTCTCGGCGGTGAGGACGTCCAGCGCCGAGAAGGGCTCGTCCATCATCAGCACGTCCGGTTCGACGACCAGGGCGCGGGCGAAGCCGACGCGCTGGCGCATGCCGCCGGAGAGCTCCTTGGGGTAGGCGGACTCGAAGCCGGCCAGGCCGATCAGGTCGATGGCCTGGACGGCGGCCTCGGCGCGCTCCCGGGGCGGCACGCCGCGGGCCTCCAGGCCGAGTTCGACGTTCTGCCGGACGGTCAGCCAGGGCAGCAGCGCGAAGGTCTGGAACACCAGGGCGCTGCCCGGGTTGGCGCCGGTGAGCGGGGTGCCGCGGTAGGCGACGGTGCCGGAGCTGGGCGGGATCAGTCCGGACAGGCAGCGCAGCAGGGTGGACTTGCCGGAGCCGGAGCGGCCGAGCAGGGCGACGATCTCGCCGGCCCGGACGGTGAGGTCGATGCCGGACAGCACGGGCAGCGCGCCGTCGGCGCCGGCGTAGGCCTTGGTGAGGCCGACGGTCTCCAGCAGGATCTCGCCGTCGGCGGGGGAGCCGGGGGAGCCGGGGGAGCCGGGGGAGCCGGAGGAGTCGGAGGAGTCGGGGGAGTCTGCGGGGGAGAACACAGCGGCGGCGGGCGGCGCGGTGCGGGCGGCGCGCGGGAACGGGAAGCGCATGCGGGGACCTCCGGGGCGGGGAGCGGGCGCGGGTCAGAGCGAGTAGCGGCGCTCGGCCAGGCGGTAGAGGCGGCGCCAGAGCAGCCGGTTGAGGGCGACGACGTACAGGCTCATCACCGCCACCCCGGCGAGCAGGTGCGGGTAGTCGCCGTGCTCGGTGGCCCGCGCGATGTACGCGCCGAGGCCGGTGGCGGTGAGCGTGGTGCCGCCGAAGGTGACGACCTCGGAGACGATGGAGGCGTTCCAGGCGCCGCCGGAGGCGGTGAGTCCGCCGGTGACGTAGGCCGGGAAGATCCCGGGGATGATCAGCCGTCGCCAGCGCTGCCAGCCGCGCACGCCCAGGTCGTCCATGGCCTCGCGCAGGTCGGTGGGGATGGCCATGGCGCCGGCGATGGTGTTGAACAGGATGTACCACTGGGCGCCGAGGGCCATCAGCAGGACGCCGCCGAGGTCGATCGACAGCCCGGTCCGCAGCAGCAGCCAGACGACCAGCGGGAAGAGGAAGTTGGCAGGGAAGCTGGCGAGCACCTGCACCAGCGGCTGGGCGATCCGGGTCAGCCGGGGGGAGAAGCCGATCCGCACGCCGACCGGCACCCAGACCAGGGTGGCGACGGTCACCAGGACGACGACCCGGGCGAGGGTGGCGAGGCCGAGCAGCAGCGGTTCGCCGAACACGCCGAGGCCGGTCGCGCCGTGCAGGTAGCGGCCGAGGTCGATCAGGCCCCAGAGCACGAGGCCGCCGGCGACGGCGGCGAAGGCGGTGTCCCCGGCGCGCCGCCGCCCGGGGTCGACGGCCAGCGGGCGGTCGTCGGTGCCCAGCAGGCGCCCGGCCCGGGAGAGCGCCCGCCACCCCGGGCGCAGCAGCCGGCCGAGCAGCCCGGGCCAGTGGGAGCGGCGCAGCAGGTCCAGCACGACGGAGCGCTGCACCTCGGTGGCCTCGGACTGCTCGTTCTTGAAGCGTTCGGCCCAGGCGGTGAGCGGGCGCCAGAACAGCAGGTTGACGCCGACCACCAGGACGGCCATGGTGGCGATCGCCCAGCCGACCCGGCCGAGGTCGCCGGCGGCGATGGCCGCGCCCGCGTAGGAGCCGACCCCGGGCAGCGCGTAGCGCTGGTTGTCGACGCTGATCGCCTCGGAGGCGACCAGGAAGAACCAGCCGCCGCCGAAGCTCAGCATGCCGTTCCAGACCAGGCCGATCATGCCCGAGGGCAGTTCGACCTTCCAGAACCGCATCCACCGGGTGAAGCGGAACGAGCGTGACAGCTCGTCGAGTTCGGGCGGCAGCGAGACCAGCGAGCAGTAGAAGCCGAAGGTCATGTTCCAGGCCTGGGAGGTGAAGATGGCGAACACCGCCGCGCACTCCAGGCCCAGTACGGAGCCGGGGAACAGGGCGAGGAAGCCGGTCACCGCGACGGTCAGGAAGGCGAGCACCGGTACCGACTGGAGGATGTCCAGGGCCGGGATCAGGACCCGCTCCAGCCGGCGGCTGCGGGCCGCGGCGTAGGCGTAGCCGAAGGTGAAGACCACCGACACGGCGAGCGCGGCGAACATCCGCAGCAGCGAGCGGGCCGCGTCGTACGGCAGCCGGGCCGGGTCGGTGTCGACCGCCGCGTTCCGGCCGGTGGAGAACCGCACGGTGGTGCCCTGCCCGACCCGCAGCGCGAGGTAGAGCAGCACCAGGACGGCGGCCGCGACGAGCGCGTCCACCCAGGTCATCCGGGCCAGGCGGGCGGCCGTCCGGGACGGCAGTGAGCCCCGGGCGGTGCCCGGGGCCGGCTTCGGCAGGGTCATGGGGTGCACCTCCGGCGCGCACCCGGGGCCCCGGGGTCGGGAGAGGTGCGTGCGACGTCAGCGGGATCGGGACGAACGCCGCGTCCCCCCGGGCCGTTGCGTCAGGCGCGCGGTCGGGCGTGGGGGAGGCGGCCGGTACGGCGGCGCGTACTGGGAGGGTCTTCGCCCATGGCCGCCTCCTCCGGTGGTGTCGTCTGGTGTCGTCCCGGCCCGTCCTGCGGGCCCCGGGCAGTCTGCTCCTCGGGTACGTCCGTAGGCAAATGGATCCGGGGTTCCTCCGCGCGCCGGCTCAGGCCGCTTCGACGAACTCCAGCAGGTTGCCGACGGGGTCGGTGGTGTAGAAGCGGCGCCGGGGCGGCAGGCTGTCGTCCCACACCACGAGCGCGCCGAGCTCGGACAGCCGCGAGGCGAAGTCGTCGATCTCGGAGACCGCGATCCCGGGGTGGGCCTTGGTGCTGGGGCGGAAGCGCTCCTCGATGCCGAGGTAGAGCCGGACCCGGCCGCCGTCGGCGGCGAACCAGCAGCCGCCGCCCCCGGTCAGCGGCCGGGGCTTGGGGATCTCGGCCATCTGCAGGACGTCGCCGTAGAAGGCCCGCAGCAGGGCCTCGCTGCCGGGGGGTGCGGAGAGCTGGACGTGGTCGAGGGCCGTGATCACTGCGGCCTCCTCTCGGGAGCGGTGTGGTGCCGGGCCGCGGTGACCAGCAGCCGGGCGGTCGGGGTGGACAGGTCGAGGTGGTGGGCGATCCACTGGGGGTCGTGCCCGTGGGTGGCGAACACCCAGGCGGTGTAGAGCCGGTTCAGGCCGGGGGCGCCGGGCGACAGCAGCAGCGGTCGGACCTGCTCCATCGGGAACCCGTCCAGGGAGCGGGCGCTGAACCACTGGGTGTCGTCCTCGTCGGGGGCGGCGGGTCGGGCGGTGCCGCGCCCGCTGCGGGCGAGCAGCAGGGCGAGGAGCAGCCCGGCCGCCGAGGCGCCGATGAGCACGCCGGAGAGGAAGATCCGCAGCCGCCCCGGGGCGACGCCGACGGCGATCCCCTGGAGGGTGAGGAGGAGCAGGACGCCGCACAGCGCCGTCCCTCTGCTGGTCCAGGGGAACAGGGCGGTTCTGGTCACGACGGTGTCCTCCTTCGGTGGGGTGGCGGCCGGTGGGGTGCCGCCGGGGCGGGCGATCGGGCCTCGGGCGGCGCGGCCGGACGGCGGTCAGGCGACGCGGGTCAGGCGCGGGTCGTACTTGTAGCCGATCTGGCGGACGGTGGCGATCGCCTCCCGGTGGCCGGGGCCGAGCTTGCGGCGGATCCGGGCGATGTGGGTGGCGATGGTGCGGGTGTCGCCGGTGTCCGGCCGGCCCCAGACCGTCTCCATCAGCTGGCGGCGGGAGTGGACCCGCAGCGGGTTGTCGACCAGGTGCGCGAGCAGCTCGAACTCCAGGTAGGGGAGGGTCAGTTGCTGCCCGTCGACGGTGACGGTGCGCTGTTCGGGGTCCACCACCAGGCCGGTGTCCGGGTCGACGGCGGGCCGGGGGGCCGGGGCGGGGCGCGGACGCCGGGGCGGGGCGGCGGCGGTGTGGTCCGAGAAGATGGCTTCGAGCCTGGGGTAGCGCACGGCCATGGCGGATGCTCCTTCGGCGGGTCGGTGCGGAGTCGGTGCGGAGTCGGTGCGGATCTGTACGAATCGGGACGGGCCGGTCAGCGGGCGGGGTGCCAGGGGTGCCAGGAGGCTTCCAGTCGGGCGGTGCCGTCCGGGGCCGTGACGGTCCGCCAGCTGGCCCGCAGCCGGGCGGGGCGGTCGGCGGAGGTGGCGGCCGGTGCCGGGGCCTGGGCCGTGACGGCGTGCAGGACGGGGCTGTCCAGCGGGCTCTCCGCCAGGCGTCGGCCCACGGCGGCGAGCGCGGCGCGCAGGCGGCCGCGGCCGGCGGACGGGAGGGAGGGGTGGAACGCGGCGACGATGGACATGGCAGGTCACCTCCGTGACGGGGCGGCGGGTGGAGGGGGTGCGCGAGGGCGCGGGTGGTGCGGTCGGCGGGGCGTCAGCCGTGCGGCCGGTGGCGGGCGGCGGCGCGGCTGAGGCGGCGCGCGGCGGCCGGCGGGAGGTCCGCGAAGTCGGCGAGCCAGTCCAGGCGGTGGCCCTGGCGGGCCAGCAGGTAGGCCAGGTGCACGCGCGGCTCGTACGCGGAGGCCCGGGTGTTGGGTGTGCCGGAGTGCGGGCAGGCGCCGGGGTCGTCGAGGCGGTAGTCCCTCTCGACGCCGTCGTGCAGGGCGAGGCGGACGCGCGGGCAGTGGTGGTGAAGGGCGGTGCGCATGGCCGTACTTCCTTCCCCGTGCGGGGCGGTCGAGGTTTCCGGGTCGGGGCCGGGGCGGCGGCACTGTCGGGCGCCGCCCCGGCGGCGGCTCAGTGGTTGAGCGCGGTCTGGACGATCTTGATGATGACCATCACCATCGCGACCAGGAGGTAGGCGCGCAGGGCGCCCATGCCGACCTT